>DASUMO010000064.1:0-6502 GCA_036277695.1 Chitinophagaceae bacterium | reverse complement strand
ACCGGTGAGGATTGATCTGCGTTCGAATCAATCCTTCAATTTCGAATTGCTTTCCCGGACCGCTTCCAATACCGAGGTAGTGGTTTATTCCAGGCGCCGCGATGCCAATGTAAAAAACGCACAAATGGGTAAGATCGACCTGTCCATGTCCCAGGTCCGGAATGTTCCGGCATTCATGGGCGAGGTAGATCCGCTTAAAGTGATACAACTGCTGCCAGGTGTCCGCAACGCAGGAGAGGGGAATGCAGGTTTTTATGTACGTGGCGGCGGACCCGATCAAAACCTGATCATGCTGGACGATGCCGTGGTGTATAATACGGGTCACCTGTTTGGTTTCTTTTCGATTTTCAATGGCGATGCTATCAAGAATATTTCCCTGATCAAAGGTGGTATGCCCGCGCAATATGGTGGCAGGCTTTCATCCGTACTGGATGTAACGATGAAAGACGGCAATATGAATAAATTGCAAATGGATGGGGGCATCGGCCTGATCGCTTCCCGGTTTTCCATCCAGGGACCCATTGAAAAGAATAAAGCTTCTTTTATTTTGTCAGCCCGCAGAACTTATGTGGACGCCGTGGCATCCCCCTTTATTAAGCGGAGCAGTGATTTCTATGGTTCGGGTTATTATTTCTATGACCTGAATGCCAAAGTCAACTACCGGTTTTCAGAAAAGGACCGCCTGTACCTGAGTGGATATTTCGGCCGGGATGTTTTTGATTTCCGGAATGCAAAACGTTCTTTTAAAACCAATATTCCCTGGGGCAATTCTACAGCTACACTCCGCTGGAATCATGTGTTTAATCGCCGGCTTTTTGCCAACAGCACCCTGCTTTACAATGATTATAAGTTCAGGTTCGCGGCAGCCCAGGACAATTTTGAATTAAGTCTTTCTTCAGGTATCAAAGACATCAGCTTGAAAACGGATTTTGATTATTATCCCTTACCCAATCATAAACTGAAATTCGGCGGACTGATCACCCATCATAATTTTATACCCAATGTTGCGTCCGGCCGGCAGGATTCGATCATTTTTACTCCCAATAATGAAACGGAGAAATATGCTGCAGAAACAGCCCTGTATATCCAGGATGATTGGGAAATTGGAGAGAAGTGGAAAATTAATTATGGTCTGCGCTGGAGTACTTTTACCCAGGTAGGTCCTTATACCAGGTACACCCGCGATATTGATGGTAATAAAACCGACAGCAGCAGCTATAAGAATTTTGAACCGGTAAAAACCTATGGCGGTTTTGAACCCAGGGTAACCATCCGTTATGCGATCAACGATGAAACCTCAGTAAAAGCTGCTGTTACCCGCAACCTGCAGTACATTCACCTGGTCAGCAATTCAGGTACAACACTCCCCACGGATCTTTGGGTGCCCAGTACTTATATCGTGCAACCCCAGATCAGCTGGCTTTATTCTGCGGGTTTCTTTAAGAATTTCCGGGATAATACCTATGAAACCTCGTTGGAACTGTATTATAAAGACCTGGAAAACCAGATTGAATATAAAGAAGGATATACCCCATCCCTCAAAGACCCGGAACAGGAATTTGTTTTTGGTAAAGGCTGGAGTTATGGAGCTGAACTATTGGTGAATAAAATCAGGGGACGGCTAACAGGGTGGGTGGGTTATACGCTATCCTGGACCTGGCGCAAATTTCCTAACCTGAATGAAGGAGACCGGTACCCGGTGAAATATGATCGCCGACACGATCTTTCCGTGGTGAGCAATTATGAAATCAACAAAAAATGGAAATTGGGTGCAGTCTTCGTATATGGAACCGGGAATGCTATTACCTTACCTGAACGCTTTTATATCATTAACGGCGTGTTAACCCAGGAATACAGTAAACTCAATCAATACCGGATGAAAGCCTATCACCGGCTGGATTTTTCCGCCACCTATACACCGGTGCCCAAAAAGAAACGCAGGGTAGAAGGTTATTGGGTGTTCAGCATCTACAATGTATACAGCCGGCTCAACCCTTATTTTATTTATTTTGACCAGGAGGGCAGTGCATATAACGGAACGCTGAAAGTAGAGGCCCGCCAGGTTTCGTTATTCCCTGTTTTACCAGCTGTGACCTGGAATTTCAAATTCTGAAAATGTAACTCTTGTTATTAATGTTTTTCCAGGATGATCACCGTATCAGGTTCTTTTAAAATAAGTCCGAATGTATAAAGCAGCAAACCATCTTTTTCCTGTTTGAAAGGAACTGTTTTACCAGTGCCTGCGAGAGAGGCTTTTTTGATTGTTGAGACGGCAGGTAGAAAAATTCGGCCATCTTCCGGTTCTTTGAACAGGTGTAAAAAGATCTGATTGTCCTTTTGCGTTGTAACCCCCCAATGACGGGGTGATAAAGGACCGCCTCTTGTTCCATAAATGCTCCCCCCGTTTTGTTCCAGCCATTTACCCACGAGGGCCAGTGTATCAACAAACTCTGGCTGTATAAGTCCGCTGGGCATAGGACCTACATTCAATAATAAATTGGCATTTCTTCCGGCTGCTCCGGCCAGTAACTGGATGATTTGCCTGCTTGTTTTATAATTCCTGTCCGTTATATTATAGCCCCATGATCCATTGATGGTTTCACAGGTCTCAAGCGGCAGGTTTTGGGAAGCTTGCTGAAAACTGAGCCCTGATTTATTCTCTCCCGGAAGATCCCTTTCGAACATCTGGAAATCTTCGCCGGCAATAGGATCCAGGTGATGATTATTCCCGATCAGGCATTGGGGTTGCAACGAATGGATAAGTGAATAAAGTTCATCATATTTCCAGTCGATACGAGAATTCCGGTTGGCATGCCCTTCCGGGTTGGTTTGGTCCCAGTGACCGTCCAGCCAGATGGACATGATCTCACCATATTGAGTCAGTAATTCGGTCAATTGGTTTTTCATGAATTGAAGATAGCTGGCATAATTGCTTTTCGCTGTTCTTCCTGTTCCTTTACCGGTTCGGCCGGTTTCATAAGGATAATCATCGCGGTACCAGTCCAGCGTGGAATAGTATAATCCTAATTTGATCCCCTGTCTTTTACATTCATCCGCTAATAATTTCAGGACATCTTTGCCGTAAGGCGTATTGGTGATCTTCCATGCTGATTGCCGGGTATCCCAATTGGAAAATCCATCATGATGCCGTGTAATAAAAACGATATACCTCATCCCGGCATTCTTCGCCGTGCTAACCCATTTTTCCACATCAAAATCTACCGGGTTAAAAGCCCTTAATAAACGGCTGTAATCCGCTTTTTTGATATTCCGGTTATTCATCACCCATTCCCCGTCACCCAGTACGCTGGAAAGTCCCCAGTGTACAAAGAGGCCGAATTTATTATCCTGGAATTCCTGCCGGTTTTTTAAATTGGCCGGGGCCGGGTTGTATGACTGGCTATTTACGACACTGAATAGGGAAAACAAATAGACGGGAAGCAGGATCCTCTTTCGCATATGAACTGATTAAGATGATCGTGAAGCTACTTATTCGCGGGGAAGTGACAAAGCAGGTATTTTTTCTAAGTAAGCTTGGCATTCGCCCGGGACACTAAAGCCTTTTGACATTCGTTCTAAGAAAACTAATTATTACACTATGAATACTACTTCAGCTCATTCCATCGAAAGCATTATCCGGGACTATATCGAACATCGTGAGCAATCCCTGTTATATGGAAAAAAAAGAATGGATGCTGAAAAAGAGTATAACAAGCTGTTGGCTAAATATGGTGGAGAAAACCGTCATTATTCCCTGGATCATGCCAATGATATTTACAAGGCTTATATTGATATGATAACTTTTGGAGAAGCCTCCCGCCAGGCGGACGCCCTATTTATCGAAACCGAAGAAAAGTTAAAAGAGATCGGCAGGATACTTTTTGAACCCACGATTTCTGCCGATATAACCATCTCAAGTCCGGGCCAGGCTCCCCGGTTAAGCTCCGTAACGGTTATATATAATAATGGCCAGGTAATGGTAAACCAGGCTTAGCGTAAAACTCCCATTGCAGCAAATTGACTTTCCTTTGGTTTTTTTGAAAGACAAGTTGTTGTTATGCAGCGGAAAAGGCAAATCTCCTGTCAGCTATCCGGGAAAATGGCTTTTCTTAAATTTCCTTAGAAAAACCCCCCGATAAAATTGTATTTTTCCAGACCAACCTTACCGCAATAAATTCACATGTTTACCCGACCACCATCTGCTGCCTTCAACCGGATTTTCTTACCGTTATTGTTGATGATTTGCGATCAGGTTTTTGCCCAACCCGTTCAAACGACCAGTCCCCGCCATTCCTCCCTGCCCAGCACACCTTTTTTACCGGATCCGCATCGGGCTGATCTTTTTGGGAATTCAGCCCGTTATATCCAAAACATCGGGCAGTATGGCTCTGTCCTGGAAGGATATGAAAATATGGGTGAGATCCGCTTTGCATTTGAAGGTTTGGAAATGCCGGTATTGTTTACACAAAATGGATTCGTGTTCCTGCAAAGGAAAATCAATAAACTAACAGAGAAACAGCGGGAGGAAGCCGAACGCAGCGGCGCCCTGAATGCTAAAACAGAAGAAGGACGTTTTTATACCGACCGACGGATCACGATGCAATGGATGAATGCCAGTCCCGATGTAGTCATTAAAACAGAGGATGCCAGTTCACATTATTACACTTATGCATCCATATCCGGGCAGGCAAGGGGATTCAGTAAAATCATTTACCAGGAACTTTATCCCGGCATCGACCTGGTTTGTTCTTTTACCAATAACGGAAAACCAGGTTTTGAATACAGCCTGAGGGTCAAGCCTGGTGCTGACCCGGCACAGGTAAAGTTCCGTTTAGGAGGAGATATCAAAGAGGTTCTTTCCAATCCCGATGGGAGCCTTCTTATTAACTCGGACATCAATGGCATCCTACAAACAGCACCCTTAAGTTTTTATAGTAATGAGGAAAAACTGAATGAAACAAGCAACAATAAAAACAGTGGCGAAAAGATCGAATCAGAATTTATTGCCAGGGATCAGGAATTCGGCTTTCATTTTCCCAATGGCTATGATAAAACCAAATTACTGGTGATTGATCCATTTGTAAGTTCCACTTCCAGTTTGTCTGGCGCCAATACAGGAATTGCCAAGGATATTGACTTTGATTATAACGGGAACATTTATGTAAGTGGTGGCGGCAATTCAGCCTTTAACCTGCTTGCCAAATTTGATCCGGCTGGTAACCTCTTATGGACTTTTTCCGGCACATTGGTTGTTCCCGCCTGGACCTTTGGTTATAATTATGGGGGTTGGGTAGTCGAGAAAACAACTGGTAAAATTTATTTAGGCCAGGGTGGCACGGCCAGTTACCGCATCATCAGGCTGACGACCGATGGCCTTTATGATAATTATATAACTACCGGGAGTACGGAATTGCAGGAAAACTGGAAAATGATCTGGAACTGCGATGGAGGGACCCCTAAAATATTGGTGGCAGGAGGTGGAAGTGCTTCGCAGAATATCAATTTTGGTATATGTACACCACCGTCTACTGTTTTGACTCAACTGAATATTACCGGGCAGCCGACCGGTCACCAGGACCTGGCTGATATGATCGTTGATCCGCGAACCAATGAGATGTATACCATCTTTGCCCAGGGCTTTATTACCCCGATAACCGAAAACAACCGGATGTATAAACACAGACCTCCCTATAATCCCGCTAATATTATATGGAACCGGTTATCCGGGTTTAATGTCTTGAACGAAAGAGCCAACAGGCCTTACCTGAACGATGCCACGGGTTTCAATGACAATTCGATCAATGCTCTCGCAGTGAACTCCCGTTATCTTTTTTACTATGATGGCCGTAACCTGGCTGCCATGAATAAAGCGAATGGGAACAATCTCGGAACACCCGTCAATTTAACGCTGAGTACAGAATTATTGCAGGGCGGAATTATCGCGGATGAATGCGATAATGTTTATGTGGGATCAAAGAGCGGCACTATTAAAGTTTACCGTTTTACCGGGTCAGGATTTGATGATAATGCTGCTCCAGACCTGACTATTGCCGGTTTTTCCAATGCCCCGGTTTATGACCTGGCTTACGACAATGCGAAAAGCCTGTTATACGCCTGCGGCAAAGGCTTTGTCTCAGCTATCAATATTTCCAGTTATTGCGCTTCGAACATTTATACCGTTACTCTGGCACCCGATTGCCCGGGTCTGTCCGTGCAAGCCAGTATCAGTCCTGCTTTACCATCAGGATCAACCATCAGTTATTCCCTATACCAGGGAAATAATCTTGTCAGCACGAATTCAAATGGTTCATTTTCCGACTTAAGAACAAATACAGACTATATGATTCGGGCTAAGGTTGATGAAGCATGCGGCGGCACCCAGGCGATCAAGTCATTTAACATGAACAATTGCGCCGTCAACAGCCCGGTCGGTGCAGGTATTTATGTTCCCGGTGGATTTACGCCCAATAACGACGGGCTTAACGACATAATCAGGCCTGTT
>DASUMO010000063.1:0-9462 GCA_036277695.1 Chitinophagaceae bacterium | reverse complement strand
GCATTATTATGCAGGAGCAGGAAAGTATTGCCGTCACTGGAATACATCTGCTTAACGTCGGCATAATTGGGATCCTGGTCCACATAGTTTATAGCTGCCAACATTCCGGAAAACAATTCAGGGCGCGACTGCATAAAATCCATTACGCTCATATTTAGCTTATTATCATAAAAAGATTGTTCATAGTCATAGCCGTCCTGGAGCTTGTCACAACCTGTTATTACAAGCCAGCTCAGCAGTGAAGCGATGATAAGTTGTTTATTGATTTTCATATAAGCTTTTTAACTGTGTTCAATTAATTATTATTCATCGTAAGGAGGGTTCTGATCTCCTACCAGTTTGCTATTGGCATCAAACATGTCCGAATTGATGGGGTATAAAATCCTGCCCATATTTATACCGTCATAAAGAATAGAACCTGTCCTTGTTGCCAGGATCGGGTTTAAAATCTCGCGCAAATAGCCATACCCGTTATTTGTAAAGTCATAAATCTTACCTATCCGGCAGAGATCGAACCACCTTTTACCTTCACCAACTAATTCCAGCTGGCGCTCCTTTAATATAGTACGTTCAATTCCTGTCATGATATCACCTGTATAATCGGTTAAGCGGGCCTGTACGGTATATCCCACCCTGCTTCTTACTTTGTTCACTATATCCAAGGCTTCCTGGTAGCGGCCTTTATGTGTTAAAGCTTCGGCTCTCAATAACATAATATCTGCATAGCGGTAAATGGGAATTTTAGCATCGCAATCGCTGTTGCCCTGTAATGTAAAGCCTGCGCCTGGGACGGTTTTCCATGGTGAATATTTTCCTAACTGAACTACGGCAGCATCGTAAGTAGCCTCGTCGAAATAAGCGATCGTGTCCCAAAGTGCCCAGTAGCGCCCGTCCAGGCGGGCATTGGTCACGGGATCCACCCTGTTCCTGAACTCCAACCAGAGAGCAGTCGTAACTTCATACTGGTTAGTATTTGAACTGGATCCAACCTTTTGACAAACACCAACGGCACCACCTCTTTCTGCAGCCGACCAAAAAAGGTTAAATACTGTTTCCGGTGAATTAACCGGGTCTGTAAATATGCTTTTCCAGGCTGTTATTCCATTTATCCAGGCAGCCCCGCCTGAAGCAGCTGTGGTCATAAAAAGGTCGGAGGCAGCCAGGGCTTCATCATACTCCTGGAACCACATATGCACATCCGTCTTCATTGCATAGACTGCGGCTTTTTTAATATAATATTTCTTTGTCTTATCTGATGTCACAGTGCCCACTGTTTCCAGCGACTTGGTTATATCACTTTGAATAAGCTGCTTCAAGTCAGCAATGGAAGAACGGGGAAGTTCGATGGGCTGGCTCAAGGACTGAATAGGATCAGTATGGATTGGCATTCTGCCCCATACCCTTAGCCCATAAAAATACAGGAGGGCACGAAGTCCATAACATTGACCCAGGTACTCCTGGTAAGTAGAGGCTTTGCCCTCTATATTTTTTGAAATCATTTCAGGCAGGTACTTTATACCATAATTACAAAGAGAGATGGTGGTATACAGATTGGTCCAGCGGGTTATACCATTAATATCGGCGTCATTGGCTGATAATGTATTCGTGATCATGGTAAGCTGGGCATTACCTGTACCGCCGACTCTGACATTATCCGACCGAACCTCGCCCCAATCGTAAAAATTGGTGCTTAATGTTGTTTGAAGCGAATTGTAAATACCGGCCATCCAACTGGTAGCATCGGTTTCACTTTTCCAGAAATTTTCCGGTGACAGTGATGAGATGGGTTTTTCTTCCAGGAATTTTTTACAACCCAGGCCGGCAATCAATCCCATTATTGTTACTACAATGACAGCAAACTTTATTGTTTTCATAAATAGTTTATTAAAATGAAATATTAAGTCCCATTCCTATTTCACGCCTGCGCGGATACCTGCCCGGATCATTGCCTGGCTTTAACACACTATTTTGACCCACTTCAGGATCAAATCCCGTATACTCGGTCCAGGTCAGCAGGTTGAGACCATAGACATACAGGTTCAGCATTCGCATAGCCGCTTTTCTTGTTATCCTTTCCGGAAGCTGGTAACTTAAACGGGCGCTTTGCAGGCGGACAAAGGAACCATTTTCCAGGTATGCACTTCCTCCCCGCCGCATATTATCAGCCGTTCTGTCGCCACCCCGGTATGTATCTGTTATCTGCCCAGCATATTTCCACATGTTGTAAATAAAATAGGCATCGGGAGTTGTATTACTGTTAGAGAATGAAGCCAGGTTCCTCCGGTTTTCGTTGTACACTTTTCCCCCAAAGTTTCCGTATAGATTAAAGGAAAGTGAAAAGCCCTTGTATGTAATACTATTACTCCACCCGATACTCCATCTTGGCTGTCCGTGACCCAGGAATTGCCTGTCTTCATTGCCGATATTTCCATCCCGGTCCCCTTTTTCATCAGCAAGGTTCTCCCAGATAGCATCTCCACCCCGGGAAACAACTCCGTTAGTGGTCAACTGTTTCACAATTCCCGTATATGGTGTGCCGTCAGGAAGAGTATACCCGAGTAAAATCGGTTTCATGTTCTTTTCAATAATCACATTACCATCGGCATCTGTTTGGAAAACCGGGATCAGCCTCGTTGCATAATCTTCAGTATAGGCATTGGATTCGTCATATTGATATATTCCCAGGAATTTATAACCAAAAAAATTACCGGCTTCTTTTCCCATTTCCACGCTCCAGATATCATCAATATAATCAGTAGGGATATCCAGGATCTTGTTTCGAACCAATGACCAGTTCATCGTAGTCAACCAGGTAAAATCCCTTTTGCGGATTGGGTATGCTGTTACCATCAATTCTATTCCCTTATTTTGAATGGTACCGGTATTGGTCCGTACTCTTCCGGGAAAGCCCAATTCATTGGGGAGGGGGTCATCATATAAAAGGTCAACAGTCTTTTTTATGTAATAATCCCCGATGAAATTGATCCTTCCATTTAGAAATGTGAGATCAAGACCAATATTAGACTGGGTAGTTTCCTCCCATTTCAGGGCTGCATTTCCCATCCTTGGGCTGGTGCGTACACCACTGACACCATTATAGAAATAGGAGCCGAATTCAAACTGCTGGTAGGAATCATAGACACCGATTTCCTGGTTACCAGTCATTCCCCAGCTTGCCCGCAACTTACCATCCGTTAATAATTTACTCACCCAATCCATGAATTTTTCATCGGTAAACCGCCATCCTGCCGAAACAGAAGGAAAATTACCCCAGCGGTTTTCCGGTCCGAAAACTGAAGATCCATCTCTGCGGATCGTAGCATTCAACAGGTATCTTCCTTTATAGTCATATCCCAGCCTTCCATAAAAACCGACCAAAGCCGAAGCAGAAGCCCTTGAATACAGGTCTGAGAGACTGAATAATCCTGCGGCATTCAGTGTAGTGACCGATTCTGTTACAAAATTTGTTCCCTCCAGGTTTACTTCTTCGAGCCTGTTTTTTTCAAGGTTCATACCCGCTAAAGCGGTTACGTTATGTGCACCCTTAAAATTTTTACGGAAACTCAAATAAGCATTCCCCTGCAGCCTGATGGGAATTTCCGTTTCATCCTGACCGGTATTGATCGGTGGGTTACTGCTGGTCAGGAATTTGGAACTGAAATAGGCTCTCCTTCTCAACTCCACATCTGCAGAGGCATCGGCATGAAAAGTCAGCGGTTCAAAAAGTTTCAAATCAAATCCCTGGTAAAGGACTCCTTTATAGATCTTGGAGATATTTTTTCTCAGGTAAGCTTCAGCCAGCGGGTTCCGTCGCCCCCCGTTGAAATAAATATATTCACCGTTCGGGAAATAAAGAGCCATACCTGGCGGACGCTGCAAAGATTGCTGGATAACATTGCCTTCATTAATATTATTCTTTGTCTGGTAGCTGAAATTCAACCGGGTCATCATCGTAAACCGGTTGGATGGCCGGTATTCAACATTGGTACGAAGTGTAAACCGCTTATTGTAACTGCTGATAACAATACCTTTTTCATCGAGGTATTGTAGACTGTTATAATAATTCAGGGTCTTGGTGCCACCCCTTACACCGGCATCTATTTGGTTGCGGACCGCTAACTGTGTGATCAACGCCTGGTAATCGTTATCAGAATTCCGGCTAAAAGATGTGGAATCATCCGGCTTGGGATCAAGACCCAGGTTTCCCCTGCGGTCAAACATCTGTCTTTCCAGGCGGTTGGCCTGGGAAATCCTGTTTGATAACCTGCTATAACTCCTGAGATAGTCAATATTGATCTGGGGCTTGCCCTCTTCACCCCGTTTCGTGGTAATAATGATAACACCATTGGCAGAACGGGAACCATAAATAGCGGCGGAAGCAGCATCTTTCAGTATTTCCATTGACTGAATGTCCTTGGGATTAAGGGCATTGATATTTTTCATCGGCACTCCGTCAACAATATAAAGCGGTACAATACCCGCATCGGAAAGGGTAGATATCCCACGGATAGTAATCGAAGACTCTTCACCAGGCGCCCCCGATGCACTCATTACCCTAACCCCCGGGGCTGCCCCCTGGATGGCATCAAAAATATTTACCGGTTGTTTTTCTTCGATTGTCTTAGCCGATACCGAACTGATAGCCCCGGTTACATCTCTTTTTTTCTGGGTGCCATATCCGATCACAATTACTTCATTGAGATCGGTCACATTAGGCAGAAGACTAACGTTGACAACAGAGCGACCTTTTATGCTTTCCTCTTGTTCCGTAAATCCCACATAGGAAAAGATAAGTACGGTGTTGGAAGCCGTAACGGAAACGGCAAACTCACCCTGGGTGCCGGTAACGGCACCACTGCTGGTGCCTTTAACACTAACATTGACCCCGGCCAGGGGGTTTCCCTTATTGTCTTTAACAGTTCCGGTTACCATCCGGCTACCGGTCTCCTGTGCAAACAATAGGGAGAATGATAATATGAGCGGGAAAAGGAGCAGGCAGATATTCCTGACCATACTGCCCCGGAAGCAGCAATCAGAAAAGTTTTTCTTTTCCATATAGCAGTTTTAGTTTTTGCAATCTTGGCCTAATACGGAAGTTTACTGATTGCAAATAACCAAGATTTTACATCCCCGTTATTTGCCAGATTATCCTTGTACTAAGCTATTTTAGCATGGGGATCAGTGATTTGCACGGGGTTGGGAATATGGGGCTGAATCCTTATAAAAGTTAAATCATTTTTCTCAGTAGGGAGCTGACTCAGGTTTTTGAAAAAGACTAATTATTGTAATAATAACTATGAATGAATCAACAATTGGGAGCACTGGTTAATTAAAGCAGCTGGGGAATGAGGGAATTTTAGAAAAAAATTAAAACGAAGTGCCCGATGTTGAGCTTACTGAAAAAAATAGACCTGTTCCTCAATTAGTGCGATAAATAACAGGTCCCGCTTTGAAGGTTCTCTATTCACCTCAGGTGCTACATTTCTGTAAACATTTTGGTATATTGATTTACCCAAACTATTAATCTATGAGAATGATTGCGCCAATCCTCCTGCTCCTTACAGTAATATCTTGCTCAAAGGATACCAGGTTAGACCCTAAAAATTGCGATCTCTGTGACAGCACCAGGCCAGATGGAACAATATGGGAATGGGATCCATGCACCCAGGGACCATTACCACGCACTTATGCTAATGGTGATACAATTTGGTGGAGATGTCCTTAGGCTTGAAAAAAAATATCCGCATTCCAACAGACCCATAGTAATTAACTCAATTTGTCCGCTCTGGCAAGCCTGCTTGCCCCGCTTCAAAAAAAAAAACCGGTACTGCTTCGCAGAACCGGCCCGTGACTTCTTCAGTTTGGGCAGCGTTATGTCATAAGATAGTTATCAATCATTGTGAGATGGTTGTTTTACCTGTCAGCCTTCTCAACAACTCTACTTCTTCCTTCCGGTAAGGCTTTCCATCAGGGTAAAAAATCTCATGATGCCATACAGCAGGTTGCCGGCCATTCACATAAGGCTGTTTCCAACTGTCCCAGGGCAGGTAGGTTTGTGTTTTGCCGGCAACAAAGCCCCAGTTTATCATTGCCACATTGTATTTCCTGCCAAGCGGCAATATGGCTTCAAAAGTATTTTTATAACTCCGGGCCAGGTATTCGGTGCAAAGCAGGGGTCGGCCGAGCGGCAGCAGGTATTGTATCAGTTTTTCAAAAGTAGCGGAGTCGGAATAGCAATGAAAAGAAATGATATCCGATTGCTGCAGTTGTATGCGTTCAGTAACTGTCCATTTGGCACTGTCGCTCCAGTTGTGGCCATCCCAGGTGATCCAAACGCCGGAGGTAAGCGGCTGCATGGGTTGTGCGGAGCGGCACCAGTCAAATACTTTAGGCAACAGTTTATTCACCAGTACTACTTTATCCGCAGGCTCCGTGTAATTGTCGGTATTCATATTGTCCGGTTCGTTCCAAACATCCCAGGCAAGAATACGTTTATCGTTTGCAAAAACTTTTACGATACTTTTTACATAAGTCTCCAGGCGGGGATGCTCTGATTCATCTTTCAACGAAGCGGACCCTGGGCTCTGCACCCAGCCCGAGTTGTGAACACCCGGCCGGGGCTCCCGCTGTTTACCCAACCTGGGTTCGGGATCCCATACACTGTCGAACAAAACCAGTATGGGCCTGATGCCATGCTTCTGGCAAATCTTCAGAAAAAGATCCAGGCGTTTGATAAACCCCGTTGAATCCTGCTGCCAGAGCAGGTCATGCAGAAATACACGCAGTGTATTCATGCCAATGCTTTTGGCCCATGATAATTCCTTGCTAATTTGTGCAGAATCAAAGGTTGTCGCCTGCCACATCTCCAATTGGTTGATGGCATTAAATGGTACATAATTACAACCCACTTGCCAGGAAAGCTCTTTGTACCAACTACTGGCTTTTTCAGCGGTCCAGCGCTGGGCTGCTAACGTGAAGTGTAAAACAAAAAAAAACAGCAGGGTTATTATCAATTTTCTTTTCATGTCTTTTTTCTGTTTGATTTTTGCCTTCCTGATAGCTGCCGCCCGAATGTCTACGCCAGACAGTTATAATCTTTAGCGTTCATTTCAAACTCAATTTTACTAAAATAATCGATGAAAGAAACGCCGATTTTCAATTTTATGCTAAGAGATTGGCTTGATAAAACAAGCTAATCTCATTTATTTTTCCAGCTATGCTTGAGGTTTTTCCAAATAAAAAACCGGTCTTGCTTTGCAGAACCGGCCCGTGACCCGTCAGGATTATTATATGATCCTCTTCGCATTGGCCTTACCCAAAGCCTTTTCCATGCTATCGCGTGGACGGCTTTTTTATTTGTCCGCTCTGGCAAGCGAGCTCGCCCCGCTACCAAATAAAAAAGCCGGTCCTGCTTCGCAGAACCGGCCTTGTGACCCCGTCAGGATTCAAACCTGAAACCTTTTGATCCGTAGTCAAATGCTCTATTCAGTTGAGCTACGGGGCCAATGGGCGGCAAATATAGGACAAAATTACTAACCGGCAAGAGGGCCGGAACCTGAAGTTCAGTGCTGGCTGCCAGCCTGTTCTGTCCAAATATGTTCTCTTATTTGGGCGAGATTTTTGACAAGTGGGTGATTTACTATTAAAAACTCCATTTGATCCTTAAAAAGCACTGGTGACTCACGGATCCAAAATTATTTTCCAATTCCGCAAAATAAGATTGCCAGAACAGGTCCAGGTCAAGATTGGTAGCCATATTATAGCCAACCGAAGGAATCACGATGAGTAGGTTAGTGCCCGGTGCATATACAACGCCAACAGTTGCTGAAATCAAAGGACTGATCTCTTTCATCGTAGTGAGGATCAGGTTCCACCGGGTGGGCATCAGGTTCTCCGGTGAGGGCCGGAACTGAATACTATCCCAATCCTTAACAGGCGCGGATAAACCATGATCATTGAATAAAAAACCCAGGTTCAGGTACCAACCTTGCTTAAACATATAATCTCCCTCAACAGCCAAATTCAGGTGACTGGCTGAGTCGTGGCTGCCAAAAAAAAACTGCAGCTCACCTTTCAAGCCAGCGTCGCGGATATAGCCCGCCCAACCTGCACCTAAGGTTGGATGGTCCTTGTACCAGCCGGCAATAAACTGCATATCATAATTCCACCTATTGAACGAATACTTTAACGCTGCCAGGTTCCCCTTCTTTTTCCCGGTATGGGCATAGGCAGCTTCTGCGCTGGAATTATTTTTGAACGTATAGCGCAATTTCGCTCCATCTACACCCGGTCTTTCTTCGTAATCAAAATCCAGGAAATTGTACACATTAAAAATATCATTCGGATTCCATATGGTGGCAAAACCCCAATTGATCCGCTGCCGGCCAATACGGGCATTGAGCCCGGCTGTCTGGTAATCTGCATATAACCTTTCGACATTCGTATGCAATACAAGAGAATTGTTATTAATCCATACCTTTTGCATATTGACTTTTTCATTATTATTCCGGAGCAATGATGCAAAGCCAGGCGTTTTCTTTACTTCCTCTCCCCAAAAAAACCGGTTACGCAATTCGGTAACGACGCTAAACTTCCCCGACGGCCTCCATTTTAAGTTTACGCGGTTGTGCAGGAGATTTCCGGATACCAGCTCACCAAAATCCTTATTGAAGCGCAGCGACTGCAGGTCCTTAACATAACCATTGATGGTTAACTTTTTTTGCAGTGTTGTATCCTGGGCAATACTAACCGAAGTAATAAAGAGACTGAGCCATATTTGAAATAGTTTATTCACTTATGAAACCGGTTCTGCATGTTTTGTTGATACCGAAGCCGTATCGTTGGTTATCCTGCCATCAACCAGGGTAATCACTCTCCTGGCCCGGTCAATTACACGTTGATCATGAGTAGAAAAAAGAAAAGTAATATTTTCTTCTTTGTTGAGCCTGGCCATAATATCCAGAAGGTTGGAAGCTGTCTTTGAATCCAGGTTGGCAGTGGGTTCATCGGCCAGTATAAACGCAGGCTTGGAAGCCAACGCTCTTGCCACTGATACCCTTTGTTGCTGTCCACCCGAAAGTTTGGAAGGGCGCTCATCCAGTTTGTCTTCCATTCCAATTTGCGTAAAAAGGGTCCTTACCCTGCTTTCCCTTTCTTTTTTGGGCATCTTTTGCAATTGCATGATGAACTCCACATTTTCCTTTGCCGTCAATACAGGAATTAAATTGAACGACTGAAATACAAACCCGATATTCTGCAGACGGAAATCAATCAATTTGCCGGGAGATAGTTTTGTAATGTCAAGCCCGTTGATATAAATATTTCCTTCATCCGGCTTATCCAATCCCCCAATCAGGTTCAGGAGTGTCGTCTTCCCGGAACCGGATGGACCAACCAGGGCGGTAAACTCGCCTCTCTCCAGGTGCAGGTGTACATTATTTACGGCATAGACCGGAATGGTTT
>DASUMO010000062.1:0-8096 GCA_036277695.1 Chitinophagaceae bacterium | reverse complement strand
GACCTTCACTTTATCTCCGCTTTTTGCCTGTTGCATTGTTTGTATTTTGATGTTGAAAAATTACGAATAAATGAACCCGCAATTTAGCCCAATTCTACGAATGCAACCGTTTAAAAATTTCTGCAATCCAATAAGCGGTTTTTGCCTATTTTGAACTATTGATCACCTGCCCGGCGGCCCGGGACAAATTCATCGCATGAAGAATCTATTTTGTTTTGGCTTTTTGACCTTGTTTTTCTTTAGCTGCAGTGCCCAACAATCCGGTAAACAATCTTCAGGAACGGTTGAGCCCGGTAATACTGAAAACCGGATTCTGGCAGCAGCGGAACGCATCCCGGTTTATTTACCGCTGATAAAAGGTAGAAAAGTTGGCATTTTCGCTAACCAGACTTCGATGGTTGGAACTACCCATTTGGTAGATACACTCAGGAAACTCGGCGTTGATATTAAAGTGATTTTTGGACCGGAGCATGGTTTCAGGGGAACGGCTGATGCTGGTGAAAAAATCGGCAATTATACCGATGCCCAATCGGGTATTCCTGTCGTTTCTCTTTACGGCAGCAAACGCAGGCCTTCAGCTGAAGATGTAAAGGATGTGGACATACTGATCTTTGATATTCAGGATGTGGGTGTTCGCTTTTATACCTATATCTCTTCGCTCGAAGAATTTATGGAAGCTGCTTTTGAAATGGGTAAGCCCCTGATGATCCTGGATCGTCCCAATCCAAACGGTCATTATGTGGATGGTCCGGTGCTGGATAAAAAATACCAGTCATTCATTGGCCGGCAATCCGTTCCGGTAGTGTATGGCATGACCATAGCAGAATATGCAATGATGATTGCAGGAGAAAAATGGCTTTCTGAAAAAGCGAATGCTAGGTATGACTATTATAAAAACTATGCGAAAAACTCGCCCGATACTCCTTTCCATTTTCAGGTCATCAAGTGCGGAAATTATACCCATCAGAGTAAATATGTTTTGCCGGTCCGGCCTTCCCCCAATTTGCCCAATATTCAATCCATTTATCTTTATCCCTCTACTTGTTTCTTCGAGGGTACGGTACTCAGTGAAGGCCGTGGTACCAACAAACAGTTCCAGGTATTCGGGCATCCCGCCCTTCCAAAAAATTTATACTCCTTTACCCCTAATCCCAATGAAGGAGCGAAGAGTTCCAAATTGTATGGGCAGGTTTGCTATGGCTGGGACCTGAGCGGAACGCCGGAGGAAGTGTTCAAGAAAGTAGACAGCAAGGTGCAATTAAAATGGTTGCTTGAAGCCTACCATCTTTTCCCGGAAAAAGACAAGTTCTTCATTCTTCCAAAATCCGGTAAGATGGAAGAATCTTTTTTCAATAAACTGGCCGGCAACAATGATCTCTGGCAACAGGTAAAAGCCGGGATTCCCGAAGCGGAAATCAGGGCCAGTTGGGAGCCCAAACTGGGTGAGTTTAAAAAAATCAGGAAGAAATACCTGCTTTACCCCGACTTTGATTAATGGATAACCAGGATAAATGACAAAAACATTATAACCTGCCCGGAATTAATCTCCTGTCCTTTATAATAACTTCGCAGCCGATAAACCGGACCAGTTTAGATGGATTCAGAAAAATATCAGCAGTTACGAATCGTTTTCATGGGTACGCCTGAATTTGCCCTTGCATCACTGGATAAACTGGTAAAGGCAGGTTGTAATATTGTGGGCGTTATTACCGCTCCCGATAAGCCCGCAGGCCGGGGGATGAAGTTGAGCGAAAGTGCCGTAAAAAAATATGCAACGGAACATGGCCTGAAACTGCTGCAGCCGGAAAAACTCAGGAACACGGAGTTCATCGAAGAATTGAAATCGCTTGAGGCAGATCTGCAAATAGTGGTCGCTTTCCGCATGTTGCCTGAACAAGTCTGGAATATGCCACCCATGGGAACCATCAACCTGCATGGATCCTTATTGCCCCAGTACCGCGGTGCTGCGCCGATTAACTGGGCCATTATCAATGGAGAAAAGGAAACGGGCGTGACTACCTTTAAATTAAAACACGAGATTGATACCGGCGATATTTTGTTGCAGGAACGAATCCCGATCGGAGAAAATGAAACCGCCGGAGAATTGCATGACAGGATGAAAGAGATCGGGGCCGCCTTGCTGTTAAAAACGGTTAAAGGACTTGCAACCGGAACATTAAAAGAAACCTCGCAGTCAGCAATGGTGAATGGTGAATTATCAATTGATGATCCTCAACTTTTAACTACCCACTCACCACTCACCACTCACCTTTCACAATTAAAACACGCTCCAAAAATATTCAGCGAAACCTGCCGGATTGATTTTACTAAACCAGTTGCCCAAGTTCACAATCTTATCCGCGGACTCTCCCCTTTCCCGGGGGCATTTACCGAATTAGGCGGGAAGATGCTGAAGATCTATAGAAGTGAAAAGGAAATTACAGGAGTTGGTCAGAGCGGGACGATCAGACCAGGTGAGCACATGACAGACCGAAAAACAATTCTGAAATTTGCCTGTACCGACGGATTTATCCTGGTAAAAGAATTACAATTGGAAGGAAAGAAACGAATGATGACGGAGGATTTTTTACGGGGCTATCATTTTTAAAAACCTGCACTTTTGTACAGTTTGTCTTGTGCTTTGTACAGCCTCCCCAACCCCTCTCCAAAGGGCAGAGGGGAGCAGGATACGATTGCCCTGCATTTTATTCCGTACTAATAGTTTACTTTCAAGATAAACTTATCTTCTTCACTCACCTGTAATGCAGAAGCCCCGGCGCTGCTGATGCGGATATTCAACCCGGCATTCTGGCTGATCCCGCTCATTTCACCCAGCACCTTGGCATAAATGAATTTATTATTAGAAGGGTTTGTAATCTTTACAATTGTGCCAGGCTGGATATTGTCCATCAACAGGTAATACTTGGCATCCAGCCAGCCGCTGGTTGTTTTAAATATTCCGGAAGTAACCGTTTCTTCCTTTTTTACCGGCGTTTTCCTTACCTGTTGATCAAAATAAAATTTAAAAAACCCATTCTCCGTATTGGCTCCCTTTGTTTCCTGTTTGGCAAAAACCGGTTCCGCTTTTTTAGTTCCTTCTTTCCTGGGCTCTTCTTTTTTAGGTTCTTGTTTGATCACTGCTTTTTGTTCGGCCAGGATTTCCGTCTTTTTAGGTTCTTCTTTTTGGGGATCTGTTTTGATCACCGGTTTCTGATCAACTGCTGTTTCTGTCATCAAAACGGCAGGTTTTTCTTCTTTTTTGGCGGGAATTACCGAAGGGCTTTTGCCATTCAGGGTAACGGATGACATTTCCTTACTGATCAGAAACCCGATTACCAGTTTATCACCCGGGTTCAAAGCATTGTCGGTAATTCCATTCCAGTTACGGAGATTATCAAGGCTTACATTGCGATGTGCACTGCTAACTTTTAACAAACCTTCCTTTTCGCCTGTGACATAATATACGGGTGTGCCCGTATTGCCTTTTTGCGTGAAATTCGTATCGGTTAGCGGAATCCGGACGATTTGGCTGATCGCAAGACCCTTGGACATGTCCAGTTTGTTATAGGCGGCTATATGTTTCGGATGCACTGTATACAAACGACCAATTGAATACAATCCTTCTTTAGGTACTACCTTATGCTCGAGGAATAATCCTTTGTCGCCGCTCTTCACCAACAGGTCGGTTTGCTGCGCAGCGCAAAACAGGGTAGTCAGAATGCCCAGGGTGAACAATAAAAAAACTTTTTTCATGCGGCAGGTTTGAACTGCAAAGATGAGGATTTTTGGGGAGCGATGAACAGTTAATTGTCTTTTACAATACGTAGCTCTTTAGGGTAATAATTGTTGATCCGGTTAATCAATACATTGATCCACCCAAGTATGAATCCCTTATGGCTCACAAGTTTCCACCCCTTCCCTACAGGAGAAATAGAAAGCTCTTTTCGTTGCAGGAAATGAATAGCTTGTTGTTTGTCGAGTTCCACCACTTCAATGGACTCTGCTCTAGCTGCACTCATAGCCAGTGCGTGATCGGGGATCAATTTATCCTTTAGCCAGTCCCCTACCCGGATACCTGAATAAATAACCTTTAATTTCTCTAATAAAAATCTAAAATGGTCTGCTTGTTCAGCCGGCCATGCATAGATTGTTTGCCCATATTTTACAAAGGTCTTCCCCTCTTTTTTTATCCAGGGGTCCAGGCCTTCCAATTCTTTTTTACTTGCTTTTCCTGCTGTTGATTTAAATCTTACTAAGCCCCTTTCTATTTCGCCATTCTTTCTAATGCAGGCAAGGAAAAAACCCTCTCCCTTCACCTTATCGGGCCAGAAGCGATAGCCGCCGCCCGATTCAATGATTCCCCAGGAGGGATGTACCTGCAGGGGTATTAACTGAGCAGGGAATTGCCCCAGCAACCAACTTAGAATTTCTTCATCTTCTTCCCGCGAGTATGAACAGGTTGAATAAACCAGCAGGCCACCATTCTTCAAACAGGGCCAGGCATCGGCCAGTATGCGCTGCTGCCGTTGGGAACATAAGGTTACATTATTCAGGCTCCACTCGTCCATGGCATCGGGATCGCGGCGAAATAAACCGCTGCCACTGCAGGGGGCGTCCACTACCATCACATCAAAAAAATGTTCAAGGACGGCAAAATCCCGGGGATCATTATTGGTTACGACTACATTTTCAGCGCCCCATTTAATAATATTATCCCGCAGGATATTGGCACGTGAACGAATGACTTCATTACTCACCAGCAGGCTATCCTTTGAAAGGAGCGACTCAATATGCGTAGACTTGCCTCCCGGGGCGGCACTTAGATCAAGTACTTTTAATGGTTCAGATAAATCAATTGTTTGTTTTAAGGCCTGTTCTAAAAACATGCTGCTTGCTTCCTGCACATAATAACAGCCTGCAGGAAATAAGGGATCGAAAGTAAAAGAGGGACGGTCGCCGAGATAATAACCGTATTCACTCCAGGGTACGGGTGATACGGTCGTTGACAATTCGAAACCTGTATCAGTCATTTGAAAACGGGAATCTGATAGTTGAGATTTTTTCCCGGGATTGACGCGGATCGAGGTCACTTGTTCCCCGGAAGCATGTAGGTTTTTGAAGGCTTCTTTATCGAAGCCGCTGCAATCAGCTAGGGAATTCATCAAGGAATCCGGCAGGCTCTTCATTTTCGTTAATCTCTTTCTTCAGCCGAAAATAACGTATAATGAAGCAATAAAAAACTATGAGCGGGGAAAGACAGGGCGATTTGTGAGTATAGTTTAATGGTGGTTTAATAGTTGCATCAAATATTCAACAATCATTCAACCGACCTCCAGCATCTTCGAATTACTGGCCGTATTCAACAACCATTCGAACGATCTCCAGCATCTTGAAAATGAAGCTGTGTTCCAAAGCGGTTAAAGATTTTTGATTTCCCCGATCAGGTCCTGCAACACTTTCTTTGCATCACCGAACAACATGGAGGTTTTTTTGCGGAAGAATAAGTCATTCTCGATACCTGCATACCCGGGCTTCATACTTCTTTTATTCACAATAATATGTTTGGCCAGCTCTACATCGAGGATGGGCATTCCATAAATGGGAGAATCCGGGTCTGTCTTTGCCGCCGGGTTCACCACATCGTTGGCCCCGAGTATCAGCACCACATCCGTTGTGGGAAACTCTTCATTGGCCTGTTCCATTTCTTCAAGCTTCTCATAACTCACGTCGGCTTCGGCCAGCAATACGTTCATATGTCCCGGCATACGACCGGCCACGGGATGGATGGCATATTTTACATCCACGCCTCTATCATTGAGCAATTTTTCCAGGTCATGGCAAGCGTGCTGGGCCTGTGCTACTGCCAGGCCATACCCCGGCACCACGATAACTTTATTGGCATAAGCCATAATAACTGCAGCGTCACTCAGGGAAATCTCTTTGTAAGCGCCCTGCTGTTTTTTAACAGCTGTACCGGAACTGCCGCCACCAAAAGAACCGATCAACACATTGGCCAGGGAACGGTTCATGGCCTTGCACATCAATATGGTGAGCAGTGTACCCGCCGCCCCTACCAGGATACCACCGGTAAGCATCACTTTATTATCATATAAAAATCCACCGCAGGCTGCTGCCACACCGGTAAAAGAATTAAGCAGGGATATTACGACCGGCATATCGGCGCCACCAATAGGAAAAACGAAAAACACGCCATACAACAGGGAGAGTCCAAAAATGCCATAGAAAATAAATCTTCCGTTCCCGGGTGCCCAGCCGATTAGATAAACGGCCAGTGCAAGTATCACCAGTAAGAGGACAATATTAAAAATATGCTGGCCATTAAATGAAAAATCCTTAACGCTGCCGTTCAGTTTACCCCAGGCAATCATACTTCCTGCAAAAGAAACAGAACCGATAATCAATCCCAATAAAATAATAAGTACAATTCCGGCGGGCATTGCATCCGCTGGATAGGTATCCGCCAGGTGATCAAATTCAACTACAGAAATCAAGGCTGCACAGGCCCCACCCATCCCGTTAAATAAACTCACCATCTCCGGCATGGCAGTCATCTTCACTTTCCTGGCTGCCAGGGTACCCACAACGGCGCCAATAGCAATGCCGCCAAATATCCAACCATGATTATGCAGCCGCATTCCCGAATCATCCCGGTATAAAAAAATAGTTCCCAGGATGGCGATCGTCATTCCGGCAGCAGCCAGCAGGTTTCCTCTCCTGGCCGTCGCCGGGTTGGATAACATTTTTAATCCGAGAATAAACGTTACCGATCCAAGCAGGTAACAGAGGGTGAGTATGTTGAATTCCATCATAGTAAATCCGAATATTAAAAATCCGAAACCCGAAATAATTCTGGGGATTTCAAATCCAGTTTGCTAACCATTGTAATCCCCTGGAACTCCAGTTTCTCTACTTTACTAATCTTTTTCCATTAACTTTTTCAAAATAGCACCAAAAATACTCTCCAGTTCAAATGCTTCCTGAATCAATGCCAGTCTCTCCATTTCCAGTTCTTCATCCCCATAAGTAAGAACATGTTTTAACCAAAGCCTTGTTTCCTTGGATTCTTTCCTGCACACTTTAATTCTGTATTTCAAATCTCCATCTCCAAGATTTTCATTTGCCTCAATATAATTTCCTGCCACAGAGCCCGCTGCTCGTACTAGTTGAATAATATATTCCCTGTTAATTATATCCTTTTTAAGCCTTATACCAAAATCTCTAATACGCAGGGAAAATTTTTCTGTCCTTTCCAGCAAGTCATATTTTTTTTCTTTTTTCATCACTGATCCACTGATATTGACTTACTCCCTCCGAACTTCGAATTTTCGAGCTTCGTATTTGTACTTCGGATTTTCAACCTGACCAATTCTATTTCGAACTTTTTTTCTTTTTAAACATCTCCAGCATCCTGTCCGTCACTACAAAACCACCCACCACATTCAGGGTACCCAGTACTACTGCCAGGAATCCCAGCACCAGCGCCAGGTAATTATCTTCTTCAGCCTTGCCCATCACGATAATGGCCCCGATGATCACCACGCCATGGATGGCATTAGCGCCACTCATCAGCGGCGTATGCAATACACTGGGCACACGGCCAATTACTTCAATCCCCACAAAAATCATCAGGATTACGATGTAGATCGTTTGTTGATTAGTGGTAATCCAGTTTAAAACAGCATCCATGTATCTATATTTGGAATTTTCAAATTTATGAGAAAGAAGACCCTTTCCTATTTATGATTTTACTCTTTCATGAACAACTTGACCCCCGTGCATAATACAACTGCCCTTTACCAAGTCATCTTCCCAGTTCAGGTTCAGGCCTCCCTCTTTACTGGTAATAAGCTGCAGGAAATTCAACAGGTTTTTACCATAAAGTTTACTTGCATCTGCCGGCATGGTAGACTGCAACGAGGAATCCCCAATAATGCTGACGCCATTATACTTCACCGTTTCATTATTGCGGGTAAAAGGTGTGTTGCCACCTGTTGCGGCGGCAATATCAATGATCAAAGAGCCGTTCCGCATGGTTTTCACCATGTCTTCTGTAATCAGGATGGGTGCTTTTTTCC
>DASUMO010000061.1:0-9483 GCA_036277695.1 Chitinophagaceae bacterium | reverse complement strand
AATGAAGGGTTTGAAAAATACCGCAATGAACCTGAGCTTTTCATTTGCTGAAATGTCGCATCGTTTGATTGAAATCCTCTCAGGTAACCACCAAATAAGCCATACCAGTACAACTTGCCCGAAGGGATCTTTGCGATATCGTCAGTGGAAAGTAATAAAAATAAGAAAGTATCTAAATAGGCGGATGCATAAGTACCACGGTAAACAATTTGTTTTAATTCTGCTGTGTCTGCCTGGAGGTTTGCTTTCATGGATGCAGCGTAGATCTCTGCACGCTGATGTTCGATATAATGTTCACGTTGATTCTCTACAAAAAAACCAAGTGTAACTGCAAGAAACAACATTAAAAACTCCCAGAAATAATGGCTCCATTTTTTCCGGGGACTATGTGTATGGGCATGTACTTCCATTGTTAAGTCGTAAGTTATAGGTTCTAAGTTTTAAGTAGAGAAACTTGCAGCTAAAAGCTATTAGCTAACAGCTTCCCTCATTCCAGGCGATAAACTCCTTTCAATACTTCCAGCAGTTTTTCTGCACTCTTCAACGTTTCCAATTTTATGGTCAGTAAGTTTTTGTTGTTGTTTGAACGGATCTGGCAAATATTGGCGTATTGAATAAAGTCCTCTTTTTCATGGCTTAACAAAGGCATGGACCGGAGCTTGAAGGAATCAATTTTTCCCTTTGATATTTCAAGGCTCATCACCTCATCCAGGTAATAGGCATTAAATAGTTTATCTCTGAGCCTGAGTATGTCGGCATAAAACGGGTTTTGGAATTCCAATTGATTCTGCAATACCCTGCATGACTGGTCATACCTGGCAATTGCATCTACTACATTCTTATTTTTAAAATACCGTAGCCCTCCTGAATTTTTCAGTTGTTGCAAAGTTGCATCCTGGAATGCAATCTGCAGGTAACGCGTACCAAACCTGCCGTAATAGTACCAGTTACCTGCCGGCAGGGAATCGATTGGATAATGCTGCACCATAAAACGAAAGCTGTCTATTTTTGGAGTGATGAATTTATTGACACGAATCAGTGCCTGTAAATTGGCCGTATCCGTCTTTATATCTTCATAAAGCGTTTTGGCATACTCTTTTCCCCGGTCTCTTTCAATCTTATGTTCCAGTTGATATTCAGCCAAAAAACCGCAGAATACAGCGAGAAATAACATGAGAAACTCCCAGAAATAATGGGTCCATTTTTTTCGGGCTGTGTGGGTATGCGTATGGACTTCCATGATATGCTATTATTTTTATTAAGTAATTAATTATCGTTGTTGTGCGCTAACCATTGCTCGCAGCTCGCAGCTCATAGCTCACAGTTCACTCCCTTCTTTTGAACAATTCATATAATCCATAAAAGACAATTCCCAGGAATACAGCAATTCCGATATCCCGCAAGTCTTTCCATCTTGTTGAAAACAATAACCAGCCTGCAAAGGCAATTCCGGCCATAGCCAGGAAGTATCCGTAGCGCAGTTTAAAGTAATCTTTTTCGAGAGGCTTCATTAGCCTCAACCGGATCATGGAAATGCAGACCATTAAATAAACCATCACACGGATAATAGAGCCGATGGTTAAAGCGGCAAAAAACGACCAAACCACCGAAACGATTGTCGTGATCGCGATGAACAAAACCAGGGACCAGGTGGGGGTAAGGCGTTGGGGATGTATAAACGAAAATAAGGGCGGGAATTGGCCTTCACTGCTCAGTGCGAATGGTATTCGCGACCCACCCAGCACAACGGCATTCAGGGTGCCGGTAATAGAAATGACCGCACCGCCCGCAATCAACAACCCACCCCAATTACCCATAAACAGCTGAGCCGCTTCGGCCAGCGGTTTTTCAGATGATGCCAGTCCCGGCAAGGTGCCGATGGAAACAAACTGGATCAGGCAATAAAACAGGGTGATAAAAAGAAAACCCGTGATTAATGCAAAAGGCAAATTCCTGCGGGGATTCAGGACCTCACCTGTATTGATAAGTACCGATTCAAAACCGCCAAAAGCGAATACCAATAATAGTACAGAAGTGGTAAAAGAAGAGAATTGAAAAGGCTGGGAGTGCGCCAGGTTGCCTGTTTGAATATTGAATAACCCGATAACAATAAAAGCTGTAAGCGGAAGCAATTTGGCAATGGTTAGTATATTATTTACCCGCGTGGAATCCTTTACACCAATATGATTGATGATGGTAAATGAAATTGTAAGGGTCAGGATGCAGACTATCCTGGTTCCGGGTTGGCTGAAAGAAGATGAAAAAAAGGAAAGATAGATCACCAGCAGGTTAATCAGGGTAGCATAGTTGAAAACGCGGCTGAGGAATAATAACCACCCCGTGAGAAAGCCGGGAAATTTGCCCAGTGCATTATAGGCATAAGTATAAGGTCCCCCGGTTTTATCAAAGCGGGAACTTATCTCCGCAAAGCAGAGTATAAAGACCATTACAACAATGGCGCAGATACCAAAAGCCAGCAAACTATAGGTACCCGACAAGGCAAATACCTTTGACGGTAGCCCGAAGATGCCGGCCCCAATGATACTGTTGACGATCAGCAATACCAGGCTCCATTTGCCGATGCTTCGTTTAAGTGTCGGCATTTATTCCTTGCAGTTCATAGTTAGTAATCCTAATTTTTATTCGCAACTCATGATTCCCATCCTTTTCCATTCAATCGATATTTCTGGGGTTAGCACAAATGCTTACATAACCAGAAATAGTGGATCCCTGTCTGCCGACAGGCAGGCATTTTTTCCGGGCGCTATGGGTATGGTGGTGTACCCCCATCTTGGTTAAGTTGGTAGCTGGCAGTTTGCAGCTCCCATCACTTCTTGATCGCCACCATAGTCTTTTCTTCACCTTTACCCTCTTGTTCTCTTACCGTCAGTTTCACGGCGCCTGAAGCAAGAATCTCGAATTCCAGGGTCCAGTTGATAACGGCTGACTGGTCGGCATAACGGAAGGTATTGTTTCCGGCATAAGCGAATTGTTCCCCGAATACCTCATTCTTCATCCAGAGGGTACCCTGGCTTTTAAAGATTTCTATTTTTTTAGTATGGTCTTTCTCATCTGAATAGATTCCCGTGAGTTTATCGAGTGATGTGGGTTCAGCCGAAATTTTACCAGCAAGGGCCACATCAAAAATTACTTTTTTTGATCCGTTAGAAAGATTTTGCACTTCTAATATTCTTCGTTTCGCATGGCTTGCCGAAGCCCAGGGATCCTTGGCAATATTCTTATCACCTGAAAAATAAAGTTGGGTAACCAGGGAAGGGTAACCGGCGGCTGTAACCAGTAAATGAAAATGCGCAGGCCTGATCAGTCCCCCACCGGCATCATAAGGCACGGGGAAAACGGTCGTGAATGAATAGTTTCCTTTATCATCCGTATATACGGTGCCCCTGTAGCGGTAATCATTGCTGCTATTATCATACTCCCCGGTACTGCTGCAATGCCATAGTTCCACTTTGGCATTTTTGCAGGCGGTTTTACAATCGCTTTGCCGGATATGACCGCTTAGTTCCACGATAGTGCCGGGATCGCCTTTTACCAGCAAGCGGCTGCGTTCCGGACTGCCGGGGCGGTAAAAAGGACCCAGGATATCACTGGTGGTTTCACAATCTCCTTCATAGGATGTTCCGTTGAAGCGGATAAAACCAGTGGCGCTTACAGCCATGGCGGTGAGGGCTGTATTTTTAATAAAATGACGGCGTTGCATGTTATTTATTTATGTGGTTAAAAGAGAATAAGTCTGAAGCGATTTTAAAAAGCGATCAATGCTTTCTTGTCTTCCTCGTGCAGTCACAGTCCAAAATTGTGACCCTGTACGGCAAAGGATTGTTTACATTGGGGTTGAACCCGGATGGCATGAAATCATCTTTTAGTCTTGCCGGTGAATGAAGATACTTTATTAATATCCCATCCGGTATTTCATAATCATTGTTTTTTATCGCCTGACCAGGATTTATTTCCATTCTTTGTGTCAGCCATCGGAAGTTTTTGCCAGATCCTTTCGCATTGGCTGCCATTTTTTATAGGTGGCGCTGCGCCAGAGCCATTCTACCGGTCCATAATTAAAATACCTGAGCCAAATAGTACTGATGATGACCTGCAGGATGAAAACGGCAATCCCGAACAAGGTAAAATATACCGGACCCACCTCTCCTGCATAACCTAATCCGGGTGCCAGGAATACATAACTGCCCACCAGGGATTGCATCATATAGTTGGTAAAAGCCATCTTACCTGCGGGCACAAGAAGCAGTTGAATTTTTTTTCCCGCATAGGTTCTGAAAGCCAGCATAAAAAGACCGACATAGGCCAGGGCCAGCGGCGCTACACCCAAAGTATAGACAATCGTTTGATAAAGCCCTTTTGTTTTCAGCTGGTAATAATCGGGGGTATAGTTCTGCATGTAATAGGCCAGAAAATAATTAGCCGGCAAGCCGATCAGCAAACCGGCCACGATGATGGAATACAATAGTTTTTTATGGTGTGAAATATTTAAATAAAAATTGGAGCGCCCCAGTACATAACCCAGCAGGAACATGCCCAATACCTTGGGTACACGGCTCACAAAGAACAGGTGCTGGTAACGGAAAAAGAATCCGCCGATATTCGCTTTTAAATAATCCAGCCAGCTGCCCTCCTTCATCAATTTCATAAACTCTTCTTCGCTTTTGATGTCCAGCACAGCCTTATCCACTCTTATGCCTGTACGGATCAATAGTTCCGAGGGATAATTCAATACAGGGTAGGTCATCTTCAGCCAGTAAAGGAGTATAGGTGAAAGAAGCAGGATGCCGGCCAGAATCAACAAAGTTTTATTGGACAACTTTCGCAGGGGTAAAAGAAGAAAAGCTAAGAGGGCATAAAAAAAGACAATGTCACCGGGCCATATCAGTAAATGAACAGCGCCCAGCAGCAGCATGAAGAGCAATCTTCTTCTTACGGTTGGTAAAGCATTGA
Source organism: Chitinophagaceae bacterium (assembly GCA_036277695.1). Lineage (GTDB taxonomy): Bacteria > Bacteroidota > Bacteroidia > Chitinophagales > Chitinophagaceae > CADEDV01. Next base: position 4,512 of record DASUMO010000061.1, on the reverse strand, counting down.
TACCTTTTGCAGCAGCCCGATTAAATTGCAGGGCTATGCCCCATCCAAACAATAAACTGAAGATCGAATAGAATTTTCCTTCGATGAGCATGTGATGGAGAAAGGCCATGGTATGATCGGCAGCTGGTAACAAAAAGGGCCCGGTTTGACCAGGGTTTTCCCTGTACCAGCTAAAACCGTTGAGGTTGGCGATAAAGATTCCCAGGATGGCAAATCCCCGGAGCGCATCCATGAATACGATGCGTTCGCCGGCTCCAACTGGTTGCAAGGAAGCAGCAGTCATAAGTTTAGGTGGAGGAATGATCCGATCTCACATTATCATCAGTGATCGAGGGTAAAATAAAAAACGGATTCGCTTACCAGAGGGTTGAAAAATTATTCCGGACAATTTAAACATTTATCATCAACCAGCCGAATTTGGTGTAGAACTTCAGAATCCCCGGAGATCATCTTCCTCCACCTCCTGTTTAAAGAGAGGGTCAGGGGGCAGGCCTTTTTTGTAGCGGTTATGTGCAATTTTAATATACTGCTGGAATTCGTAATCGCTGGATAATTGGGTAAACTCGAAAGAAGGCCGGAAGACCAGCATGAAACTATCCAGTTCGCGGCCATCGAGCATGGTCAGGCGTCTGACCAATGCTTTATTGAATCGGTGGGCGACAAATTTTTCTCTTTCTTCCTGCAAAAGGCGTTTTTGAAAGGAAGCCAGGCTGCGGTTTCGCTTAAAACGAAAGGCATTGATGATCTCCTGCAGGTCAAAGCCCATACCAACGCCATATTGCGGTGTTACTGTTTTCAGCCCTGGTTTCTTGTAGTTGAAAATTTTGGCGTAGTCGAGCCGGTTTTGCAGCGAATCCTGCCGGTAATTACGCTGGCGGATCTTAACTTCCTTTAAAACGGGTATGCTTACCTGCAGGGAAATATCAAAACCCATGGGGTTGCCGATCTTGAGCACGGGAAATTTCATGGTTGGCTTTCCCAGGTAGCTGAACCAGATAGAATCGTTTTCCGAAACTTCCACCCGGTACTGGCCATCGGCATTGGTAATCGTTCCCCGGCCGGAACTGGTCAATACACTAACAGCCTCCAGCGGGAAATTACGGGAGCTGTCATATACGGTACCCATTATTATATACTGTCCGCTGCTTTGCTGAACAGCCAACAGGGAGCCAAGCAGTATCATTATAATATATGTATACCGGGAGGACAAAGGGATGAATTCGGGGCAAGTAACAAAAGAAAATGCAAATGAGGCGTTAACCCTTTGGTTTCTGGTTGAACAGTACTTGAACTGTTGTGGCCCGATTGTTTAACTATCAACTATTGTTCAACTTTTTAACCACTTCCATCACAACACGCGGATAATGCTCATGTTCGAGTAAACGGACCCGTTGGGCGAGGGAATCGGGGGTATCGCTTTCAAGAACAGGGCAGCTGACCTGGTAGATGGTATCGCCATTGTCATAATGACCATCTACATAATGAATGGTGATACCGCTTTCTTTTTCTTTGTGATTGATCACAGCTTCGTGCACATGATGGCCATACATTCCTTTGCCACCATATTTTGGCAACAGGGCCGGGTGGATATTGATTATGCGCCGGGGATAAGCTTCGATAAGTGAATCGGGGATCTTCCAAAGAAAACCTGCCAGCACGAGCAGGTCGATATTTTTTTGTTTCAATTCATCCACATACCCATTCCCCTCCATGAATTTCTTTTTTTCTACCAGCAATACGGGGATCCCATAATTTTCCGCAATGGTTACTATACCAGCCCCGGGTTTATTGCAGGCAATTAAGGCAACACTATAATTTGCTTCGGGGTTCTGAATGATCTTTTCCGCATTGGTCCCCGCGCCCGAAGCAAAAATGGCTATCTTTTTCATGTAGGTTCTAAAGTGGGCAAAGTTGTAACTTTTCCTCATGATAAAATGGCTTGCCCTGGTTTTATTCTTCCTTGTAAAAACTTCCTTTAGCCAATCCACCTGTTATTTGGAAAAAGATTATCCGCTCCCGAAATTATCAGCAGAAGCCCGCAACAGCTACAAAGCTAAATGGGAAGAAGCCCGGGAGGAATTTGAAAAGGATAGTACGAATGTGGAAGCCATTATCTGGCTGGGGCGCCGGGTGGCCTACCTGGGCAATTATAAAGAGGCGATTGATATTTTTACCCGCGGTATTGCATTGCATCCGGGTGATGCCCGTTTATATCGTCATCGCGGGCACCGCTATCTTACACTTCGCTGTTTTGGAAAGGCTATTGCTGATTTCAGGCGAGCTGCAAAGCTGGTGAAAGGAAAACCCGATGAAATTGAACCCGACGGATTACCCAATGCCAGGAATATCCCCACAAGTACTCTTCAATCCAATATATGGTATCATCTCGGGCTGTGTTATTTTATCAATGCCGAATACAAAAAGGCGGGCAGGGCCTATAAAAAATGCCTGGCGGTTTCCGCTAATCCCGATATGTATGTAGCCACCGCTAATTGGATGAATATCGTATTGCGGCGAATGAAAAAAGATAAAAAGGCAATGACCTTATATAATAATATGGATCCCAACGCCGAACTTATCGAGAACCGGGATTATGAAAAGCTGCTGCAGTTATACCGGGACAAGCCGCAGGAACAGGATATAGAAGTTTATGCGGCAACTATGAGGGCAGGGGGTGAAACGGTAGCGGCGGCAACGCTAAACTTTGGGCTGGGTTATTATTGCCTGCTGATGGGTGATAGAGAAAAGGCGAAGTCCTTTTTTGAAAAAGCGATTGGTACTGGTCAATGGTCATCTTTTGGGTATATCGCTGCTGAAACTGAATTGAACCGGCTTTAGCAGCAACGCCCGGATTCAGGCTATTTTATTTGGCCAGCCATTTCAGACCAAGAATTTCTTTCCTCCTTATTTTGGTGATTGGTGAAATTACCCCGGGCTAAAGTCCGGGAATAAAGAAATTGCAGGAAGGGCTTTAGCCCTACATCATTACTTTTTCCTCACGATTCCCATCCTTTCACCCAGTTTGTGGATATAATGACGGAAAAAATGAAACTGACCGAAGGGAATACTTACCAGCAGGACCATCAGCGGCCAGATGATGGTCAGTAGTAAAATATAGATAATGGCCCAAAGCCAGTCTTGCCCGATCGCTAGCACATTCATGATCTTTTTCCCGGCAAAACCTGTCAGGCTGCCCCCGATAGCGAAGGTGAAAAGGATCAGGATCAGTTGCAATCCGCCCACTTTCCATTTTTTTTGAAGCCGGTCGAACATAATATATATGATATGCCTGCCAGTTGCCAGTCTTTTCAAGTTCATAATAAACCCTGGCCGGCGATTAATGAAAGGTTGGGCAAAAATCAGGAAAAAACGGTTTTATATAACGATTAGTGAATCGGTAAATGCAGGTCTTTTTTATTTTTTGAAGTTGATCCACCAAAAATTCAACAAGGTTTTGAAAAAATGAATTTTTAGAATTACAGGATCAAACCTTAAACAAGAGATAAACGGAATAGATTTTCAGTTTATGCTTTGCGGTTATCCACCATTACCATAACATGACAATCGTTTTTAGGGCATCCAAAAAATGCTTTATAAATCCGCTGAAATGCAGGCTGGTAGCGGCTTAAAAAAAATTTAAACGGGTTGGCATTTTGTTAAGTTCCTGACTTATTTTTGCAGCCGGTTAGCGCTTTTTATCCACATTTTTTCAGATCAATTGCATCTATGATTCCTAGTAAACCAATCTGCCATAAACTGACATCCCTGCTACTGGTTTTCTTTGTTTTTTCTGTCATAAATGGTTCGGCCCAGGATGGTAAGGCACTTTTTATGAGTCGTTGCGCCAGCTGTCACAATGTTTTTAAGCCATTGGCTGGTCCTGCTTTGGGTGGATTGGAGGAGCGTCATAAATGGGCTGATCATAATGAATTGCTGAGCTGGATCAATAATCCCGGGGCGTACATGGCAAAAGATCCCTATACGCAGGGTTTGTTAGCTCAATACAAGTCCATGATGACGGGAAATCCTGATCTGAAACTCGCCGATGTGGAGGCTATCGTCAATTACATCAATACTACCTATGCAGCGGGTCCTGGTGGCAAAAAGCCGGAAGAAACAGGTGTTACCGATACAGAATCTGCCAACCAGAATGCCGTCATTTTCGGCGTTATTTCTCTGATTCTCGCGGTGATTGCGTTGATACTGATGCAGGTGAACAGCAACCTGAAGAAAATGTCGGATGATGCCGAAGGTATCCAGCGCCCCGAACCCATTCCATTTTACCGCAACAAGGTCTATATAACGATGGCGGCTATCGTTTTCTTTGTGGTCGGGGGTTATTATGTTGCTAAAGGGGCGATTGGCCTGGGGCGGCAAACGAATTATGAACCCGAGCAACCGATCTATTATTCGCATAAGGTACACGCTGGTATCAACCAGATCAACTGTCTCTATTGCCATGGTAATGCCTGGGAAAGCAAGCATGCCGCGATTCCTTCCGTCAACGTCTGC
>DASUMO010000060.1:0-3600 GCA_036277695.1 Chitinophagaceae bacterium | reverse complement strand
TTTTATTGGGCGTTATAATTTATTTGCGATTTGGGATTTGTTTCTTGGAATTTAGACCCTCCATAGTTCCCGCAGGGAAGGGATTCTAAAATCATTCATACCCACTTTTGATGATCGTGGAGATCATTTTAAACCGCCCGTTGGGCCGTATGAAATTCGGCGCATGCGCGGGAATGATAATCCCCTGGCCCGAGGCGAGCAAATGGGGTACTTTATCAATGACGATCTCGGCCTTGCCTTCAATGATCTGGGCAAATGTATCAAAGGGCGAGATTTTTTCCGTTAAACCCTCCCCGCTGTCAAAGGACATCACGCTTATATTCCCCGTCGATTTTTTGATGATCGTCTTGATCACGACTGAATTGGCTACATACTCAATAATTTCCACGATAATATGCGCTTTTGACTTTTCCAGGTCCATATTTTCGGCGCCGGGTCCAGTATACTCGTTGTTCATGATTTGAATTTTAATGATAGGTTCTGCTTTAAACACTTTACTGGGATAACGCTACTGACCCAGGCTAACCCCCGGGAAAAAAAAGATAGGATCGGACCAGGGAATAATCCGTTTACTATAAAAGCAATGATGTTAGTTTTCTAGCCACCCCTTCTGATGAAGCGGGGTTTTGACCGGTAACGATATTGCCATCGGCCACTACATAACTTACATAACTCTCTCCTTTGCTATACAAGGCACCCCCCAGGGCCAGCCTGTCTTCTAAAAGAAAAGGAACGACTTTCGATAACCCGGAGGATTCTTCTTCGGTATCGCTGAAAGCAGTGAGCTGCCGGCCTTTTATCAAAAGCTCTCCTTTATCATTTTGCAGCGACAACAACCCAACTGCTCCATGCCCCACCGAACCAATCAGTTTGTTTGCATTATTAAAGATTTCGAGTAATTGCTTTGCAATCTTGTTATCAGCAAGATCCCACATGGCGCCATGCCCGCCGGTCAAAAATACCAGGTCAAAATCAGCACCGTTAACTTTTTCCAGCACAGAGGAGTTCGCTAAAAAATCCATGGCCTCCGGATCTTTCAGGAAACGTTTCCCGTTCCGGGTTATAACCAGTATTGACTGGCTTCGGGGGTCAAGTGGAATGGAGCCGCCTTTGGGCGAAGCCATGATCATTTCCGCACCTGCCTCCTTGAATATATAATAAGCGGCAGCCAGTTCTTCCAGCCATATGCCGGTACTGTCAGGAGTCTCACCCATTTTATCATGGGAAGTGGCGAGGAAGAGAATTTTTTTAGTTTTCATCACGGTAATTTTAAAAACGGGCCAGTATTACATTCTTTTTAGAACTTTTAGGGTTTATTCGGGTTGGTCCTGGTTCGCAGCGCTATGGATACGTACAATTTCAATTTGGGTTGGGCGCAGGTCAACAATTATTCTGGTACCGGATCACTGCATGGAGGACTTTGATCTTCCCGATAATTTTATTTTCCAGGTCCCGGTTATGCGTAGTTTTTTGAACTGCGGAAAGAGCGGCTTCGTAGTGGTTGATGGCTTCCTGGTAATAGCCCATATTCTCAGTTTTCCTTGCTGCAGAAAATAATACCACGGGATTATTTTTCTGCCTGGAGTGGAGAAAACGGACCAGGATAGCGATGAGTATAAACAAGTGTTGTGATTATAGTAAATACCGGCCATGCCTGGAACGCCAGCAAAGACTCCTCATAAAGGTGAAGTTATTTGCGGCCATTATTGTTACAGGAATCTGGGAAAGAGTTGCATAATTCACACATCTTCCAGCATGGAGCGTCTTTTATTCTTCAATTTCTTGAAATAAGAAGGGGTCAGGCCGGTTACTTTCTTGAATTGGGTAGAAAGATGCGCTACGCTGCTATAATGCATCAGGTAGGCGATCTCGGTCAGGTTGAGTTCGTTATAGACCAGCAGTTCCTTTACGCGTTCGATTTTATGGGCGATAAAAAATTTTTCAATTGTGGTACCCGTTACTTCCGAAAAAAGATTGGCGAGATAGGTATAATCGTGGTTCAGTTTACGACTCAGATACTCCGAAAATTTTACATCCAGGGGTTCTTCTGAATAATGAACCAGCTCCACAATCACATTTTTAATGCGCTGGATCAGCACGCTTTTTTTGTCATCCATCAGTTCGAGGCCTGATTTCAATAAGGCCGCCTTGAATTGCTCTCTTTGCTCATCCGTAATATTCTCCAGTATATCCACCTCGCCCAGTTCCACGGTAGTATAATGCAAGCCCAATTTTTCGAGTTCTGCCTTTACGACCATTTTGCAACGGATGCAAACCATATTTTTTATATATAATTTCAATGGTAATAGGTCATGAAGGAGTGTCGAATCATAAACAACCTAAAGAAGCGTAGCCTGATTGACCAGGGATGGCAACAGGGCGTTCAAATATAAGTTTATTTTTTCTGCCAACCATATGAAGGCCTCCTGCCGGGAGTTCGTCATCACCGATCGGGTTCCGCGAAAAGTGTGAATTGTGTAAATTTTTTTTAGAATGCTGTAATACTGCAATTCAGAAACGTTCTGACCTTTATCGGGCCTTGCTGGTAAACAAAACCTTTTAGAAGTTCCCGGCAACGCTTTTTGCTATAAAAAATGGTCGGGACCCCTGCCTTGTTTTATAGAAAAACTGCAAGGGATATTTTTTGCAGGAACTATCTCAACTGCCTATTATTTTACCCCTGATATTTTATATTTTGATTTTTATTATTGTCTTTTTTATCGCCCATTGGTACCTGTCTTTGTTTTCCCAGACTTTTTTTCAGCACCGCTACGCCGCCCACCGCGCCTTTACCATGAGCCGGCCCTGGGAAAGGTTTTTCTTTGTCTTTGCCTATATCACACAGGGCTCCTCTTATATGAGTCCCCGGGCCTACGGGATCATGCATCGCATGCACCATGCTTACACCGATACCGACCAGGATCCGCATTCCCCCTCTTATGACAAAAACCTTTTTGCCATGATGTGGCGGACGAGAAATATTTATTTTAATATTTTCAAAAAAAGGTACCCGGTCGAACCCCGCTTTACTAAAAACATGCCGGAATGGAATTGGTTTGATAATTGGGGAAATTTCTGGCTGTCGAGATTATTGTGGGTGGGGCTTTATACCTATTTATATATTGTATTTGCACCCTCTTTCTGGTTCCTGCTCATATTGCCCCTGCACATTGCCATGGGCCCTGTACATGGCGTGATCATTAACTGGTTTGCGCATAAATACGGGCATGTCAGTTACGAAACTGATAATACCTCCAAAAACCTTTTTAAGATTGACTGGCTGATGTTTGGGGAGGGTTATCATAATAATCACCATATCTTTCCTTCCAGGAGCAATTTTGCGATGAAGAAAGGCGAGTTTGATTTTTGTTATCCGCTGATCTGGATGTTTCAGAAATTGAAAGTAATCAAGCCACGGCTGGAACAGGCGTAAAGAAAAAGCTTCGAGCTGCTAGCTTCGAGCTGCGAGCCTTTACATGGTAGCTTGGGATTTATAAGTTTATAACGGTAGGTGATACTTATTTGCTTCCTCGGTGCTCTTCGTGCTTCTTTGCGTTCTTTGTGGAGCTAAATACTTCCAATAACATTATCTTCAAAAAG
>DASUMO010000059.1:0-2740 GCA_036277695.1 Chitinophagaceae bacterium | reverse complement strand
ATAAAACCCGGCTAATTTGGCCGGCTCCCATACCGGCAATAACATTGGTATAAATGGAATGGTAAGCAGGATGATGAACAATATCAACCCAAATCTTATCCATCGGCGTTTCTGCGAAAAAGATTCCCAGGCCGAAGCACCGGCTGCCAGCAACATTGGGTAAGCTCCCAATGCATAATAACTCTTGCCGCTTCCCAGCATCAATAAAATAATTACAGTTAAATAAATAATTCCCAGAAACCGGTAACTGGGATTTTTCAGCAGCCAAACTAAACCAGCGATCCAGACCAGCGTGAGCGGAAGCAGCATGAGGAACTGGTCTTTTATAAAATCCGCGGGACTCAGGTAGCGAAGCTGGGTTTCCCTTAGCTCGTCCATATGATGCAAGAGCGGCCAATTGTGCTGGTATTGCCAGATTATATTCGGTAACATCAGCAGGATGCCTATTCCGGCGGCGAACCAAAAATGTTTATTCAGAAAAATTTTCCGGTGGGGGCTCATTAATAAGCCGATCAGCAGGGCCAGGGCCAGGAAGAGGATCGAGTATTTGCCCCACCAGCCAAATGCAATACTCAGCGTTAATCCATATAGGTATTTTACTTGTTTGCTATTGACATAAAGTACCAGGAAATAAATGGCCAGTGTCCAGGAAAATATATCGAGGATATTAGGTTGAAACAGGAAATGGATCCGCATATAGGCCCCGGTAATAATGCCCAGGCCGGCCAGGAATTGAGCGAATCGCCCGCCACCGAGTTCGGCGGTGATCAGGCAGGTAAGGATGACCGTTGCCGCGCCAAACAGGCAAGGCCAAAACTTGATCCATGCCTCCGATCCGCCAAACCAGGAAGAGATCCATCCCAGCCAGGAAAGCAGGGGAGGGTTTTCCAGGTATCCCAGGGCCAGGTGTTGCCCTTGCTGGTAGTAAAGGAATTCATCGCGCTGTAATTCATAAACGGGAGACTGCAGGAAAATTGGTAAGACAAATTTGATAAGCGCCATTAACAGGATCAACGGCCAGTAAGCTTCGGCTTTTTTCATGTGTATTCAGTTACTTATAGTATATCGCAAAGCCTCGGAATTTTCTCGCAGCGATCGCCACGTGAAACAATCTCCCAAAATATAAACATTGTATTCTTTGTGCACTAAATCTTTTGAGACGGATTCTATTCAAATGCCCCTGGAATTTCTTATTCATTTTTGAAAGCGTCAAGCGCCTGGCTGATCCGGACAATGGTTTCTTCTTTTCCAAGTATGGCAGCAATATCAAAAACACCGGGACCGAATTTTCCGCCAACAAGCATGATCCGGAAGGGTAACATGAGTTCCCCGGGCTTGAGTTCATTCACAGCTGCTATTTCTTTGAAATTATTTTCCAGTGTTGCAGCATCCCAGTGGCCGGCCAGTTCATAGTTGCGTACCAGCTCAGCAAAAAATAACTGTTTGGTTTCATTCCATTTTGGTTTTACAGCTCCCAGGTCATATTGAACAGGTGGTTTGAAAAAGAAATGGGATTGCTCATAGAAATCGGTCAGCAGGGTACAGCGGTCCTTTACCAGGGAGATGATGGATTTTACTAAGTTTAAATCAGGGATATCGATTCCCTTTTCGGCAAACAAAACTTTCACCGGCTCCAGCAATGCCCCGGCCGGAAGTTTTTTTATCCATTCGTGGTTGAACCATTTTGCTTTTTCATAATCAAACTTAGCGCCCCCGCTATGCACCCTTTCAATGCTGAATTTATCAACCAATTCGTCTTTCGTAAAGATTTCCTGTTCGCTGCCATCATTCCAGCCCAGCAAGGCGAGCAGGTTGATAAATGCCTCCGGCAAAAATCCTTTTTCCTTAAACCCTTCGGTCAGTTCCCCGGTTTTGGGATCGGTCCAGTTCATAGCAAATACCGGGAACCCATATTTGGCGCCATCGCGTTTGCTGAGCTTGCCGCTGGGACCCAGGATCAGTGGCAGGTGTGCCCATGCCGGCATCTGGTCTAATCCGAATAAATATTTCCAAAGTAGAATATGGACCGGTGCAGAAGGCAGCCACTCTTCCCCGCGAAATGCATGGGTGATCTTCATCAGGTAATCATCCACTACTACTGCCAGGTGATAGGTAGGCATGCCATCGGCTTTTAATAACACCTTATCATCCACCACGGCGGTGTCAAAACTGACTTCGCCCCTGATCAAATCCTGGAAACTGATGGTCTCCTTTTCCGGGATTTTGATGCGGATTACGTAGGGTATTGCCTTTTCCAGCAATCTTTTTGTTTCTTCTTCCGGCAGGGAAAGGGAATTGCGCATTTTCATCCGGATGGTATGATCGTATTGCGGGGAGGGTTGCGATTCGGTTTTGAATTCCTGTCGCATTTTTTCCAGTTCTTCGGTCGTATCAAAGGCATAATAGGCATGGCCATCTTTCACTAATTGCTCGGCATATTGGTGGTAAGTGGTTTTCCGCTCGCTTTGGCGATAAGGCCCATATTCACCTCCGTGAACAACACTTTCATTGGGTTCCAGTCCCGCCCATTCCAGGCAATTGAAAATATAATCCTCAGCGCCAGCCACGTAGCGTGACTGATCGGTATCTTCTATGCGGAGTATAAAATCACCTTTTTGTTGTTTGGCAAATAAATAATTGTATAAAACTGTTCGCATTCCACCCAGGTGCAGCCCGCCCGTGGGGGAAGGTGCAAAACGAACTCTTACCCGTTTATTCATAGGAGGCAAATCTACGCTAA
>DASUMO010000058.1:0-10699 GCA_036277695.1 Chitinophagaceae bacterium | reverse complement strand
ATTGTATGGCCTGCGGGTAAAAAATGGGAGTTTGACTTCGGAACCAGCGCCAGTTTCAATGATTTTTCCAATGCTACGACTAACCGCAGTCATATCCGAAAAATAAGCAACGGGCAAACATTGACTGATAATCTCAACCAGGTGAGTAACGAGGGACATTCATTAAATTTCCGCAGTGGGTTGGAAGGAAAATTAAAAATCGATACCCTGGGTTCCGAATGGAACAATGATATTTTTTATAATTACACACAGAATAAATCCAACCAGGAGTTCACTACCAATTATTCCATCCCCTTTACCTTGCTCACGGGTGGTGATGGCATCAGTGATACGAAGCGGAACCTGTTCACTTATCAATCGGATCTCAGACTCAAATGGCGAAAGAAATTTACGCTTGAAACGGGTTTAAAATCCTCTTTTTTACAATTTAAAAGTATTGCTGATTATTACAGCGGATTTTCAACGAACCGTGTAAAAGATCCCAGCCGCACCAATACATTTGATTACCGGGAAAATATCAATGCGCTTTACCTGCAGGGCTCACAGACCCTGGGAAAGGATTTTGTCATTAAGCTGGGCAGCCGCCTGGAAAATACCAATATGAAAGGCCGGCAAATCATCCCTGATGACACAACTTTCACCATTCACCGAACCGATCTATTCCCTTATATCTACCTGAGCAAGAAAATTATCCGGATCGCTGGTTATGACCTGCGAGCGTTTTTGATCTATCGCCGTACGATCAGCCGGCCCGTGTATGAACAATTAAATCCCTTTGCCCGCTACATAGATCAATACCTGAGTGAAGTGGGCAATCCATCACTCCGTCCCCAGTTCAATCAAAATTATGAGGCCAATATCAGCGTCGATGAACGACCCCTGTTTGCCATAGGTATCAACGATACCAGGGATATATTTACCAATGTTGTTTACCAGGCCGACAGCAGCCGCAGCCAGGCATACCGTACTTATGATAACCTCGGGAAAAACAAGGAATGGTACCTGCGCGGGCTGGGCGCGATTCCCCCGGGAGGCCGTTATTTCCTGGTCCTGGTAGCGCAGTACAACCATAATTTTTACCAGGGCCTGTATGATAACCAGCCTTTAGCTTTCAAAAAAGGAACCTGGACTTTTTATATGTATCAGACTTTTAAAATCGACAAATATTCCGTGATCACTGTCAATGGGTTTTACCGGTTAAAAGGACAACAGCAGTTTTATGAACTTACATCATTCGGGGCATTGAACAGCAGTATTAACCGGCGGCTCTTTAAAGAAAAGCTGGTGCTGACCCTCAGCATCAGCGACATTTTTGCAACCAATAAAAATGAATTCCTGATCAAACAGGGATCGGTGCATGCCCAGGGTTTCCGGCAGGGCGATACCAGGCGAGTAGGGATCAACCTGCGCTATAATTTTGGCATTCGCAAAAAAGAGGAAGCCATGGATTTGTTTTCAACCGAACCACTGAATTGAGCTGCAATGGACAAGCCCTATGGCTGGCAGGCAGGGTAGCATAAAGATACAAGCCAGGCTAAGCAACGCACATGGTTCATAGCTCGTGGCTCACAGCTTATCCCTCCTAAAGGCCCTTTCTATTATTAACAACCTATCTAAAAATAAAACCCAGGTTATCCATTTATTCTCCTATCTTTGCTCCGTTAATTTGAGTTCTACAGCATTTTGTAAGTGAACGATTTTTTCTGCTACGCATTTTCTGCTAATAGTTAGTCTTCTTTACGTTGCGTGTTTCTCAAGCATTATTGAACTTTAATTTTTTTAGATGAACATTTATGTTTCAAACCTGAGCTTCGCAGTACAAGACGAAGACCTGATGTCCTATTTTGCAGAATACGGACAAGTTAATTCTGCCAAAGTAATTATGGACAAATTCACGAACCGCAGCAAAGGTTTCGGTTTCGTGGAAATGGCTGACGACGAAGCTTCCAAAAAAGCTATCGCTGAACTGGATGGCGCCATGGTTGATGGCCGCTCCATTAAGGTAGCCGAAGCAAAACCCAAAGAAGAAAGAAAGCCCCGGCCTTCTTATTCAAATAACAACCGCTGGTAATCCGGCGGGGGTCAACTTTTAAAAGGGAGGGTGCATCACCCTCCTTTTTCATACCATGGCCCCGGCAGGATTTCACAGTATCTTTACCGAAAATAATCCCGACCACTAATTTTTTTACCACTTGAAGTTCACTGATTTTAATTTTCACGAAAATTTACTCGAAGGCATTGCAGCCAGCAATTATGAAGAGGCAACTCCGGTACAGGAACAAGTAATACCCCTGATACTGGAAGGAAAGGATATTATTGCCTCCGCGCAAACTGGCACCGGCAAAACTGCTGCCTTCCTGTTACCCCTTCTTAACCGGATTCTGGAAGGCCATGCCACGGATCATCATATCAGCGCCATGATTATTGTCCCTACACGGGAACTGGCCGTGCAGATCAGCGAACACCTCGAAGGACTCTCGTACTTTACATCTGTAAGTTCCATAGCCGTGTATGGAGGGGGTGATGGAAATTCATTTGTCCAGGAAAAACAGGCCCTCTCCAAAGGAGTGGATATTGTTGTTTGTACTCCCGGGAAAATGATCGCGCATATTAATATGGGCTATGTCAAATTAAAAGGACTGCGCTACCTCGTATTGGATGAGGCGGACCGCATGCTGGATATGGGCTTTCATGACGATATTATGCGTATCATCAATTCCCTGCCAACCAAACGCCAAACGCTGCTTTTCTCAGCTACGATGCCAGCCCGGATCCGAAGCCTGGCGCAGCGTATCCTGCATGAACCCCAAGAAGTTAATATCGCTCTTGCCAAGCCGCCCGAGAAAATCAACCAGCAGGCCTTTGTTGTTTTTGAAGAACAAAAAAAACCACTGGTCAAGTTATTGCTGAAGAGCAAACAGTTTAAATCCATCATCATTTTTTGCTCCAAGAAACAACATGTAAAAGAATTGACGCGGGAACTTAAAAAAGCCGGAATTCCTGCAGAAGAAATACATTCAGACCTGGATCAATTAAAGCGGGAAGAGATCATGCGGGGTTTTATCAGCCAGCGCCTGCCTATACTGGTAGCCACTGATATTCTCAGCCGGGGCATTGACGTTGACCATATTGACCTGGTTATAAATTATGATGTTCCGCATGATGGCGAAGATTATGTCCATCGCATTGGCCGGACTGCCCGTGCAGAATCAGATGGAACAGCTTATACCTTTATCAGTCCGCGTGAACAAAATAAGTTTGCCGCTATCGAAAATCTCCTTGGCAAACCTGTTGTAAAGTCAAAAGTCCCGGAACAACTGGGACCCGGACCATCTTACCAGCCCAGGCAGGGTAAAAATCGGTTCGCACACAGGGCTGGTCCCCCCAGAAGAAGATAATGTATTCCCCGGGATCCCTCCCGGTAGTGGTTATCCTATCTAAATATCTTATTCAAAAAAAAGATCCTGCCGCTAAGCAGGATCCATTCATTTTTACTGTATTTAGTAATAGTTAAATCAGGCTCTTTGCCTGGCTGCTGTTTTCCGCTTCGCCTTTTTTAAGGCCGATTCAATAGCAGCGCTAAGGTTGGCAAAAGTAGGCTTACCGACAAAAGGCTCATCATTGATAAAAAATGCCGGTAATACTTTAACCCCGCGGTTAATACCTTCTTTCAGGTCATCCTGTACCTGCCAGCCATAGACCCCGTTTACCAGGTCGTCGAGAAATTTCTTGTTCTTTACACCGGCTTCCTTTGAATGAAGTTTCAAACTGGTAGTACCCAGGCTGCGGCGGTTACTGAATAGCACATTATGCATTTCCCAAAACTTGCCTTCCTGCCCAGCAGCCACAGCCGACTCACTGGCCTTGAGGCTGCGCTGGTGTATCATTGTTTGGGGGAAATGACGGAACTGGAACCTGATCTTCCCTTCATACTCTTCCAGTAATTGTTTTACGATCTCATTGGCTTTGGCGCAATCTTCGTTTTCGTATTCGCCAAATTCCATTAAAGTGACAGGGGCATCTTTCTTGCCCACAAACATCTCTTTTGGTTCAATAATGATAATTTCATCCTTCTTAAATGCCATAATAAACTCCTTTTTTTAGTTCTTCCCCAAGCTTCGGCCTTGGCCCACTTGTATAGTAACAAAAAACCATTCATTTGGTTGACTGAAAGCTGATTACGCTTAAGTTTTGTCACTCGAAAGCGCTTGAAGATAGGATTTTTTTACACCCAGCAATAGCAAAGAATATACTAATTTCCAAAGCCATAATTTATAATTCTGTATATCAACGTCTTAACTCCCATGAAGAGGGTTGGAATTAATGTAGCGGCTGCAATTATACCACATTCACCCAGGCGGGATCTCCTTCAAAAAGCAAGATATTTGAATACTGATAATACCCGTGAACCACCTTATATTTCCTTAGAAATAGGGCTTGGCCGTCATGTGAAAAACTGCATTAAACTATTGGCTGTAAGTCTATTAAGTAATAAATTCTACCGTTAACCGCACTGGAATCGGAATAAAGTTGGTTTGCTTGGGCCATATTTGCCCTCTACATTTGTCCTAGTTATTTCAAAGGCGCCTAATTTAACCATCTACTTTACCGGTAACCAGCCGCCCGGATTCGCTTGCTCCCTGACCTGCTTGTCCCCGATTGCGCCCCATTTGCACGACTTTAAAAATTGAACTATTAACCTAAAAATTCATGTATCATGAAACGAGTATTTAATTACCGCAACACCGCCATAGCCTTGTTTACTGTTTTTACAACAGCCATGGCCCCGGCAACCCAGGCTTCGGAAGACCCGAAGACAGCTATCATTGAATTGAAATTTATAGGCAATTTCAGGAGCAAACCTGTTTTTGAGCTACACTTTAATAACAACGGAGTTGCCCAGGAATACATCCTGAACATCCGTGATGAATTTGGCAATTCGTTGTATAAAGAAAAGATAAACAGCAATGTTTTCTCCAAGAAATTTATGCTCAACACGGAAGAACTGGAAGATGATATTCTCCGCTTTGAGATCAGCAGTGTCAGTGACAACAAAGTGGTGATCTATGAAATCAACCGCAACACCCGCGTTGTTGAAGATGTAAAGATCAGTAAAGTGAATTAAGTCCTGGATCCCTGTTTCCCTTCCAATCCGCCGGTAACTGCACAAAAGATCTTGAATAAATTCTTTAAGTGCGAGGTGCTGGCGGGTTTTTTTATTGTTTACACATTTTACAATTCTTATTTAAATTTCAATACATATACAACTATCAAGCTTTACAGATTAATACCGGCTACTGTCTCTCATACTGAAAAATTACACTGACAACTTATTTATTAAATCAATACGCCGAGAAATAAGAATAAGAAAAATTAACTTTCAAAAGTAAAACTACGATGCATAAGCGCTTTTATCTGCCTTTTTTGCAGCATCGTAAAAGTCCATGAATGATTCTCACCTAGTTACCCTGTCAGTGGAAAACTGGGGTGATTTACGCTATGAGCAGCGGCTTTTACATAGTAGTTTAGCGTTGCTTTGATAGTAATAGAAACAAAGCACAGCGTTCCGATTACTGAAAAACCGAATCCGTCCGTACCCCGGAACACCTGCTGTTAAAATCCCGGTATCCTTACGAAACCAATGAAATAGAAATCCAAACCCTAAGGGTCGGCATTGTTTTATTCAAACTTAAAACGATGTTGAAAAGAAAACTGAACAAGACTAGCTTTATTACGACCAGTTTTATTTTACTGGCCGTTTCTTCCGGCAGCAAGTCCCTCTTATACGGGCCCGGTGATAATATTGACGGGAGAAAACATGCAAAGCCGCACGCGAACTGGAAACTCTACCACTCTTTTGATTCGGCAGGGTTATGTACCTGCCTCTCGCATATCCCCGAAGAGGAACTGGTAAATGCTCCCCGCATTCAGCTGAATGCAAATATTACCCATTATGTGAAGGATCATCATCGTAAAAATGGGATGGGGCTTGAAAAACTAAAAACTTCGGGTTCGCGCTATTTCACCCTGATCGATACCATATTTACGAGACACGAGGTACCCGTGGAACTGAAATACCTGGCTGTAATCGAATCAAAACTGAATACCCGTGCTGTTTCGAGAGTGGGAGCCAAAGGCATGTGGCAATTCATGCCTGTAACTGCGCGGGAATATGGTTTAAAAGTGAAAGGCAAGTATGACGAAAGGGTATATGCTTATAAAAGCACAGTTGCGGCAGCCAGATACCTGACCTATTTATACAGGCTTTTTGATGACTGGTTATTAACCGTTGCTGCTTATAACAGTGGTCCCGGTTATGTATATGCCGCTATTAAAAAATCGGGGAGCCGGAATTTCTGGGTATTACAACGTTTCCTTCCGCTTGAAACCAGGAATCACGTAAAAAGATTTATCAGTACTCATTATTACTATGAAGGAAAGGGAAGCCTGGCTACCTTGACTAAATCGGAAAGAGAAGCGCACTTCACCGCGGTAGAATCGTTTATCGCCAAACAAAATGAGCTGACCGAACCCCTGGACTCGTTGAAAATAGATACCGAAACGGCCAGACTTAATCAATAGGGCAATCGTTGGTTTTTATAGAGGCTGTCTTTTCTCATGGGGCAGCCTTCTTTTTTTCAATCCTGTTCCGGTCAATCCAATAACCCCATCCCACCAATAACCATTGCGACAAGGCCATCCATGCCACTGTATTGCTGTCGGGCGGCGGCGGGCCCAGCAAATTCATGAAATGTATCAGCAAGAGAAAAATGACCAGTGCCCAGAAAGCCCATTGACCCGCTTTATTTATTGTTTTTGTTACACTAATATAAAAGTAAATGCCCGCTACAAATAGAGCTGTCTCCAACACGATCTCGGTTACTGCATGGTTCCATAAGCCAAGGCCAACCCTCATCTCTGAAAATGGTGAAAGTTGCAGATCCGGGCGATGTGTAAGCCAGTCCAGCACCCAATGACTAAATACGAGTATAAATAATAAAATTGCTCCCTTCCTGTTTTTGGAAATAATGCCATAAATCAACCCGAATAACACAGCCCAGACCAGGGCCATGAGCATACTATGGGACCAGGGATAAAACTCAAAATTCAATGGTGTAAGCCTGGTATTGCCTGGTTGAATACTGAATCGCTCGATGCCGGCAAAGACCAGTAGGGGCCAGATCAGGTCCAGCCATTGTACGGCAAGAAATAACGTGCCCAGTGAAGGTCGCTTATCTATTTTCTTACCAATAAATCCTACTGCATAATGTCCGATAAACATCGAAATGGATTATAATAAAGGAAAAATAAATAATAAGCATTAGCCGGCCAATGATTTTTAGTTACTATCATGAACCAGGCAAGACAATCAAGAGCTGGCATGCCGGAGACTGCTACGGAACGCTTCAACAAGATAAGTTGTGTCCCTTAACAAAATGGTATCGTTGACGGTCAGCCGTAACTGGTTATTAGCCGGCGGGGCAATTCGTATATTATAGCGGGTATTGAGCTCCTGCTGCAATTTCCTGGCGTCGACTTCCCTGGCTATGCTGAACAGGTAAATATTGGTTCCCCCTGGAATATGACTTACTGTTAAACCTGTCATTTTATTCAATGCTGCGAATAATATTTCAGCCCTTTGCTTAGCCTGGCCCAGGCGTTCGTCTATATTATTCAGCCTGTCGAGTGCCATGGCGGCATTGAGCCAGTTACCAAACATGTTACCGCCATGGATTTTGATAAGATGAGGCATTTTATCGATCACTTTTTTATCACCGCAAAGAATTGCACCAGCTGATGCCCCGAGGTATTTATATAAAGAAATATATACCGTATCAAAATGTGAAGCATACTCTTTAACAGGAATTCCCGACCAGGCGGCTGCCATATGAATTCTTGCACCATCCAGGTGGAGACTTATATCCTGGCTTCTGCACCAGGCGCTGATCGCTTTAATCTCTTCAAGGGGTACCATCTTCCCATCTGCTCTCCGGACAGGATTTTCTATAGATACTGCACCGATCCCGCTTTTAAAAACTTCTTCCGAATCAAGGGCTGCCACTGCTTTTTGTAGCTGGTCAGCGGTAAAATAAGCTCCTGTTTTTGCCAATGGCATCAATCGTTTCTGGAAAACGGATTGGGCTGCATCCGCCTCGTCCCTGTACACATGGCTGTTATCCTGCACAAATACCTTGGTCTTCTCTGCACTCAGGACCGCTATTGCCAATTGGTTTGCCATCGTGCCACTGGGCATAAAAATAGCTTTCTCCTTACCCGTTACTTCTTCAAATTTTTTCTCCAGTGCAGCCACCACACCCCCCTGTCCATAATAATCCTGCTTGAATGCTGCTCGGTCCAAAATTTTTTGCAATTCGGTGAGATAGCCCGCCGGATCCAGAATGTCCCCGTCATAAAAAAACTTTACGACCGGTTCACCGGGCAAAAAACCATTACTCCTTGCTGCCTGAAAAAATTGAGCCGGCATTATTCCTGGCAATACCGTTAGCCCGGAGAGTTTGAGGAAATTGCGGCGATGTAGGGAAAGCATATTAATAGTTATGTTTCGAATTACGTATAACCGGGTTTAGAAATTTTCACAACTCCCGTCTTCTCAGCCGCGGCGGATTCCGCGGGCAAATACGACTCACGACTCACGACTCACGACTCACGACTCACGACTCACGACTCACGACTCACGACTCACGACTCACGTTGGAGTTTAGGCCCTTAGAAAAGATAAGCCATCGAAACTTCGTCAAGAAATTTACCTTCTTTCTTCAGGTGGGTATACTTTCTCAAAATTCCTTCCTTTTCAAACCCCATTTTTTCATAAAGCCTTATTGCCTTTTGGTTGATCGTGGCCGTGCTGAGTTCAATCCGCAATAATCCCTGTTGCTTTGCATAGGCCAGGATTTCTTTGATCATTTGCCGGCCATGGCCTTTACCCGAAAAATCAGGGTGAATGGCAAGTCCGCCCAGGTAAGCTATATGATCAGTGCGATGGGTAAGAGGGTCCAATTTAAACATACCAATCGACGGGTTCACTTCATTGCCATACAGGAATTTTACCGCTCTTTCCAGGAGATCCTCAAAGATGGGTTTAAAACTCTCCCTTTCCATCGGTTCATACAGTAAAAAAGGATTGACCTGGGGATGCATATAGAGCTCATAGATAAAATCAAAATCGGCAGGCTGGGCAATGCGTATCATCAGTGAAAGTTGACAGTACAAAGATCAGTTCTTTCGCTATCCCGCAAGTGCCGAACTACCGTTTTTTTCCAATTGTGTTCGGAGACTAAGGGAACGATCGGTTTCCCTGTAATTAAAAAAAGCCCCGGATAAACCGGGGCTGATCAAACCATTACTTCACTTTTTCAGGCGTTTCATTTCGAAATACAACGACGCCATCAAAAACATCCACCAATACCGGTTTGCTTTTGTCAATATCACCGGCAAGGATACGCTTGCTCAATCCATTAACGATTTCTTTCTGGATCAGCCTTTTCAATGGACGTGCGCCGAACTGCGGATCAAAACCCTGTTCCGCCAGGAACTCCAGGGCATAATCGCTGAACTGCAACTGTATCCCGCTGGGAGCTACCAGCCGGCGCAGGTTGTTGAGTTGGATCCTTACAATACTTGCAATCTCTTTCTTTAATAAAGGCTGGAACATGATGATCTCATCTACCCGGTTCAAAAATTCAGGGCGGATGGTTTGCCTTAACAGGTTCATCACTTCTAGCCTCGCCTTTTCGGTAGCCTCTTCCATATTTTTTTCATTCACATTTTCGAATGCATCCATGATCAGGTGACTTCCGATATTGCTGGTCATGATAATAATGGTATTCTTGAAATTCACTACCCTGCCCTTATTATCTGTAAGCCTTCCGTCATCCAATACCTGTAACAAGACATTCCAAACATCCGGGTGAGCTTTTTCTATCTCATCCAGCAATACCACACTATAAGGTTTGCGGCGAACGGCTTCGGTCAATTGACCACCTTCGTCGTAACCTACATAACCCGGAGGAGCACCAACCAGGCGGCTTACCGTATGTTTTTCCTGGTACTCACTCATATCAATCCGGGTCATCATGCTCTCATCATCAAACAGGTAATCGGCCAATGCCTTTGCCAGTTCTGTCTTACCTACCCCGGTGGTGCCCAGGAAAATAAAAGAACCAATTGGCTTTTTAGGATCATGTAACCCTGCCCGGCTCCGGCGAATAGCATCAGCCACAGCCGTAATCGCCTCGTCCTGTCCCACTACCCTTTCATGCAGGTGGTCTTCAAGCTTTAATAATTTTTCCTTATCGCTCTGCAGCATTTTGGTAACCGGAATCCCGGTGGCTTTAGCCACACTTTCTGCAATATCTTCCGCATCCACTTCTTCTTTCAGCAAACGCTTTTCACCGCTTTCCCTGATTTGCCTGGTAAGCTCTGTAATCAGTTCCTCCTGTTCCTTTATTTTACCATAACGTATCTCGGCCACTTTACCATAGTCACCTTCTCTTTCCGCTCTTTCTGCCAGCATCTTCAGGTTCTCGATTTCAGCCTTGGCATTCTGCACCTTATCCACCAGTTCCTTTTCCTGCTTCCATTTTGCTTTAAGCGTATCTCTCTCCACGGCCATGTTGGCGATCTCCGTATTCAGTTCTTTCAGTTTTGAATCATCGTTCTCGCGTTTGATCGCTTCGCG
>DASUMO010000057.1:0-7830 GCA_036277695.1 Chitinophagaceae bacterium | reverse complement strand
AAGTCCGGCATCACTTTTTACCAGGGCAGATTGCAGGTCATTATTGCTGAAAAATGGAGTTTGACGATAGCGTTCCGCCAGCCGGGATGAAAATTCCCTGTTGAAATCAAAAATGGTGCATTCATCAGGTATGGTATGAGTATGTGTTACCGTCCGTTCATAACCAGGTTTGGTAATAAGTATACAACCGCTGTAGGAGTCGAGGGAGTGGCGGAAAACGTTGAAGAGAAAATTTCCTTTCCGCACAAAACTGATACAAAATGAATTGTTGTATTCTGGTTTTGAGGTGCGGCAATCGGTGCAGCGGCATTTGAAATCCAGTACCCGGTAAAAATCTGATTCAAATAAAGTATGTATATCAGCGTCCATCCTCTTATAAAGCTAGGATTTTTCCGGCGCGCAGGTCTGTCGTACATCTAACAAAATGGTTAAAAAATAGCCTTCATAGGGTTGATCAGTTCGAAGGCTTGTAAAAGGGTGCAGTAAAACTACCCCAATCAGCCAAACCGGCCTATCACCCATTGGGGTGAAATGCAACCATTTTAAAAGCTTGCCGGTCAAAAAGAAGTTTGAACCAGGAACCTTAACTGCTGACCGTGCAAAAATTATTAGCCATCATCCTTTTATTTTCATTTACGGTAAGTCAGTATGCCCGGCAGCTGGCTTATATGGAATGCCGGCTGAACAATTATTTGAACAGTTCTCTTACGGATTGCAATTGTGAAAAAGTATGGACCCAGTCCACTACTCCTGATGAATCCCCGCTACCGGATAGTCAAAGGCACCTGCACCCGGAGGAGTGGTATACTTTAGTAAGAGGCGATTTGAACGAAAAGCTGCTCCCGGAAAATATCCCCTCCCATAATTCAATCCTCAACTTTATACTTTACCCGGGATATGGATCCTTGCCTGAACGTCCACCAGGGGGAAGCAAACATATTCATGTCTGTTAAACTGGCCCTTTAGGGTTAGGGTAATCCCTATTGTTTTACTGTTTCAAAATTCTTCAAATGAAAAAAATATTTTTCACCGGCATAATGCTGGTAATAACTATTATGGTAGTGGCTCAAACGGCTGTCGTGAAGCCCGAAATCTTGTATGGTTCAATCGCCAGGGAAAACCTGGCCCGTTTGCCTTATTCGAAATGGTTTGATAGTATGTATGCTGCTTATTTTCCTTCCCGGGAAATCATAAAGGATCTGGAAAAACATCAGACAAAAGGTCTGCGTTTCGAGATTTTCCTGGGTACCTGGTGCGGGGACAGCAGGAGAGAGGTACCCCGGTTTTTAAAAATTCTCGATCTGTTGCCACTTGCTGAACAGAAGATCAGCATGATTGCGCTGGGAAGCGGCGATTCCCTGGTCAAGCAAAGCCCGGGGCATGAAGAAGCAGGAAAAGGCATATTCCGCGTGCCCGTATTTATTGTTTACCGGGATGGTAAAGAGATCGGGCGTATCAACGAATTCCCGGTGAATTCATTAGAAAAAGATCTATTGCAGATCCTGACTGCCGAGGACTATCAGCCCAATTATCGTTCATTCGGACTCATTCAATCCTGGATTTCCAATGGGACATTACTGGATTTGAATATGAATACCCGGGGACTGGCTTTACAATTAAAGCAGTTAGTGGCGGCCGAACACGAATTGAATAGCCTAGGCCATTTGTTAAAACAGCAAGGTATGAAAAAAGAGGCGCTGCAGATTTTCCGGTTCAATGCTATCCTCTATCCTGAATCGGCCAATTGCCAGGCCAGTCTCGCAGAAGGATTGTTAGAAAACGGGGAGAATAAAATGGCGGTGCAGTATTTTGAAAAAGCACTTGAGCTCAATAAAGATCCCCAAAAGGTAAAACCTGTACTGGCTTTATTGTATAAAGCGAAAGCCTTATAACGAAATGGTCAGACCGGTAAATCTGGTCTGACCATTTAATCTGGACTGACCAGTTAACCCGGTTTTACCGCATTGATCACAATTGCATTGGCTTCCACGGCTACTTCGCCGGGATAACGTTGTGTAAGCTGTTCAAAGACTTCGTTTTTTATTTTTTCACGGAGGGCATCATCCGCCTTGGCCAGTGCAGCTACAATGGGGGCACCTACTTCCGTTATCATATTCCAGTATTTTTCTACTGTGCCACTGCGCAGTTTGGAAGAAATTTCAGTTTCGGTCACATTGATAAATCCCGCCTCTTGCAGGATATTTTTCATCAGGCCCGGTTTTGCACAGCGAAACATGCCTGGAGCACCCGGTGGGGGAGGAGGGAGCTCCATATTTTTATTAATGGTCCCCATCGTTACGGTGACCCAGAAATTTTTTTCAGGAACATTCCATACAGAGGTAGCAAAACGTCCACCCGGCTTCAATACCCGGGCAATTTCATTCGCTGCCAGTTGCATATCGGGGAAAAACATAAATCCAAAGCGGCAACTGACCGCGTCAAAGCTGTTATCGTCAAAGGGTAATTCGCTTACATCGCAGACTACCGTTTCAATATTCCTGATACCCCGTTTGGCTGCATTTTCTTTGGCAATTTCCAACATATCTTCCGCTAAGTCGGTAATAACCACTTTGCCTTTATCCAGCATCCGGGCAATGGTAAGACCGGGCTCACCGGTGCCCGCTGCGATATCCAAAATAACATCATTGCCGGAGGGATGAATAGCGCGGATGATCTCTTCACCCATGGGCTGAAGAAAATTCATGGTCAGTTCATCCCATTTTTTCCATCCACCAGAAAATTTATTCCAGGATTGCTTTTGCTGCTCGCGGATTTCTTCTAAGGCCGTATTCATAACTCAAATTTTTTAGACAATTGACAAATGGTAATAATGAACACGAAGATACCGGGGTCCCTGGATGCTATCACCCTATAATGATTATATTGAACCTTTACCCGCGTAACCTGTGGCCTTTTAATAGTAGGAGTAATTCATCCGGTTCCACCTAACAGCATTATTCCGCTATATACCATTTGCCCCCATCATCCTTGGCGTAACTAAAACCATTGCTCATGAGATGCAATTCCCTCCCCAGTTTCTCGTTGAACTCCCGCTTTTTCTCATACACCCTGATCCCGTTATTCTCCCTTGTGAGATAATTGATCAGGGCGGTGAGAGTAGGGGGCTGATCATGCAGCCATTCCCCATCACTCTCTTTTACAAATGCCTGGCTCATGAATACAATTTATTATATCTCCATGCAATCAATATGCCCGGTTTACCCTATCCGGGTTACTCTATGTTGAATGCTGACCCTAAAGGGAAAAAGCACGCAGCTTTGTACAGCAATATAGAATGCCGGGTGTGACTCTAGTTGTTTGTTAATATTTGCCGGGCCTTATCCAGGTCGTTTGCAAATATTTTCAATTCTATGCCTCCCAGGGGGTTTAGGCCAACCACGTTCTCATCCTGCAGGAAGGATTCAATTCCCCCCGCTTTTAATTTGTCACGGGCCTGGATCGCTGACAAACTATCCGGGTATATTTCCAGTACAATAGTTTCTTCATCTTCATGATGATCTTTCATGCTAATAATTTATGTGGTAAGCAAATTTAATCAGCATTCAAGTTACGAAGATTGAACGAGTTGCTTAATCCCATACATATTTCCAGGAACCATCGGCCTGTTTTTTCCAGACTGTGTGAAAAACACCCCGGTATTCATTGAGTTTACCACTGCTATCCCTGGATTGCCAGAGGTATTTTCCATAAGTGTAACCCATATCGCCTTTTTCTGAGACGTCAATAAAATCGGGGGCCCATTTTACGGTAGCAGTTTTATAAAAATCGCTGCTGTAATAATTCCGGATATTATCCCTGCCCCGGATCAGGCTATCGTTTTGACGTTTGATTACGGCACTGCTATCAGCAAATGCCCAGAATGCTTCCGCGATTCCTTTTTCAGCCGCCATTTTTTCAAACTCCCGTTCTGCGGCGGCAATTTCGGTTTTAGCGTCCTCCTTATCAATAGGGGTTTCATTGCTACAGGCTGCCATGAAAAAGACGGTAAGGACAGCTAATCGTAACTGAACAGCTTTGTTCATCTGAAAATATTAAATGACATAAAAAACAAACGTAGACCAGGTCAGGATGTATGGGACCGGTTTGTGGATTATTTCTCCAATGGTCCTTCCCAAAGCACCTGGTCAATTTTCCATTCATCGCCTTGTTTGGCCAGCAGGATATAATCTACTCCCCACCAGGCGGTCACCTTAGCGGCAGCGATGGATTGCATGATATCCAGGACCTCCACTTTTTTGGGGCTTCCGGCTTTGGCGAAATTCTTTTTCTCGAGCACGCGTTTGGCATAATCAATTGCCTGGCGGTAACTCATGTTTCCCTCGGGTTCGTACTGCCCCGAGGTTTTATTTTTCCAATAACCAAACTTGAAAAGAGAAGGCCTCAGGCTCCGGATCAATTTTGAAGTATCTCCTTCATAAAAACCTTCAATATAATCCAGGCAGGCTTTTTCAATTTTTTGTTTGGCATCCTGTGCAGAGACCGAAAGCAAAACCAGCGAAAGTAAAAGAAACAAACTGATCTTTTTCATGTTCGACATTTAAGTAAGAAATGTACGACTGTTTTACTTTTTTCCCTGACCGTTCACGTAATCCGGGTTACATGGGTTTTTTACCTTGAATCTCCGCCAGCATGCGCCGGGCATTATCGCCCGTTACACCATGCGGATCCTTTCCAATCGCTATTTGATAGTATTTGATCGCCTCGGCTGTATTGCCCAGTTTCCACCAGCTTTCAGCATAACTGTCATAAACATTCGCTGATCCGGGGAACAGCTGTACATTCATATGCAATACCTTATTGGCCTGCTCAAATCTTTGCCTGTTGATCAACTGGTAACCATAGTCATTTATTTTGGTTTCCAGTTCGTCTTTAAAGTAACGGTGAACCGGGTCCTGCATATACTCTCTTGCCATGCTAACGGCCTCATCATATTTTTCCTGTATCACCAGGTCCCTCAGCTTATTATCGATGGGCCCCTTTTTATCATAATTTAAAACCAGGTTCATAGCCGGGTCAATGCCTTTCTGGTAATCTTCAAAACTCATATCGGCGGCCAGGTGGGGAGCTTTCCATTTGCGTTTATCGCGGGGATCGAGATTTTGCCACCATAACCAGCTCAGGTTAATATTCAATTTACTATTTGGCAAAACTTCTAAGCGCGTATCACCAAAGAAATTGACATTCTCGGAGGTGGGCTCGCCAACAAAGACGGCTTCGGTATATTTTTCCAGTTCATTGACGAGGTTTTGAGCAGCGGAAAAAGTTTCACGGCCTGTTATGATGAATAACCTGCCCATCTGGTTAATTTTCCTTGCGGCGATGATTCCGGTGATCACCGGTTTGTTGAGATAATTATTTCCACCTCCGTTGAGCCGTACGTCCAACACAAATTTTTCTACTTCATTCTTATCAACAAAGTCAAAGACCTTTGCAAAAAAGTCAGCAATGGTTTCGTTGGGTTCATTTTGAACAGCGCTGTGGCGAACATATAATAATTTGGCCTGGGGCATGTATTCAAAATGGCGGAGGCGGGCAGGTTTTTTTAGCCATAATACGGATTGCTCCGTATTCATTTGTTCATAGGCATTGACCCAATCCCGGGGGGATTCAATACCATGATTGCCGCCCGGTGAGGGCAGGTCTTCCGCTTTCAGCACAATAGTTTGTTCTCTACCGTTTTTGACATAAGTTAAAGGGACCTGGGAAAGATCCTCCACAATACCTGCATCCTTTAAAAATTCGGGGATACTCAAATAGAAAGGGAACGTGTTTTTGAACCCCTGCTCATTTTCAAATGCCACATAAGGCCTGATCTTTTCCATAGCCTTCATCGCATCTGTTTTACCGATATGGGTGAGTTTACCGCCGAGGGCCTGCATATATCTCTTATCAATACTTTTAATGTAAAGCCCGTCAGAAAAAAGGTAAAACGCTGCAGGAATACGATGCACCCAGGGTTGCAATTGGGCATCACTGCCAAAACGCAAACGGGTAGCAGTATGACCAACCTGGAACAAGGCGACCAGCTTTACAAATTCGGCCCTCATTTGCAGATCATTCAGTTTGTCCAGTCTTTTGTCAATACTCCTGACAACACTATCAAATTGTGCGGCGCTGATATTATAAAACAGGTTGGGATATTTTGTGTGAACCAGTTGTTGAAAATAGTGGAGGTCTTTACGCCATTCAGCAGGAGTAAGACTTGCCGGCGACTGGGCCGGAACTATTGTTGTAAAGATGGTAAAGAACAGGCATACGATGCCGCTAAGCAAAGTTTTGGCTAAGCAGTTCATGGCGTTGATTTTTTGGTGAGACGATCCTTGCCGCAACCGGGTTACAGGGCAGCCGTTATTAGTAAGGTAGTTTAATTGAAAGCCGGAAAAAATAAATTGGGAGGGCTGGATTTATGGCTGGATATATGGTGATAAATATACTACGGGGCCATCCCTGGTATGCTTGCAATGGCAGGAATAAAAAAACCGGCGATCAGGCCGGTTTGGGAATGTTCAGGGTATCAGGCACCTGCTTTATCTTTTTCTTTTTTCTTCTTTTCTATTAGTTCTTTGTATTTGGCCTGTTGTTCAGCTGTCAGAATCTCAGCCAGCCTTGTTTCTTTTTCTTTTTTAAGTGCCATTTTCTTTTCCTTATGTTGTTCTTTGGTCAGCCCGGCATCTTTACCCAGGAATTCCATCTTTTCACTGAATTCTTTATTCAGTGCATCGAATTTTACTACCTGTTCGGGGCTGAGTTTCAATTCATCTTTTATCTTTTTTTCCCACTCTGTCTTATCCTGTTTCATGTCTTTCTGATCCTGGGCCATTGCAGCTACCGCGAACAGGCTGCTCATGACTAATAACAGCAATAACTTTTTCATACCAATAAAATTTTAATGTTTATGAGATAAGCTGGTTAAAGAAAGGATTGATACCGGCTCAATTTCTATGCCACGAGCCTGACCCGGGCAACCGCACATCCTTTAGTCCCCATCATTTATCAACATTCAAGAAAACCGCTTCCAGACCGGTCTTATACTGCCTGAACAGGAGCTTTGCCTTTGAGAACCAAAGCGCAGGGCTCATTGCTTTTCCGTACCTTCGCCCACAATTTTAAAAGAAGAAGGACTCCCTTGCGGGGATTGGTTTATGAAGAATATCCGGAATTTTTGCATTATCGCCCATATTGACCATGGCAAATCCACCCTGGCAGACAGACTTTTACAATCAACCAATACGATCAGTGACCGGGACATGATGGACCAGGTCCTGGATGATATGGACCTGGAGAGGGAGAAGGGGATTACCATTAAAAGCCATGCTATCCAGATCAATTACAAGCATGCTGATGGAAAAGAGTATATACTCAACCTGATTGATACTCCCGGTCACGTAGATTTTAGCTATGAAGTCAGCCGGGCCCTGGCAGCCTGTGAAGGAGCGTTGCTGCTGGTGGATGCCACCCAGGGTATCCAGGCCCAGACTATTTCCAATCTTTACCTGGCAATTGACAATGACCTGGAGATCATCCCTGTCATCAATAAAATCGACATGGATGGTGCCATGATCGAAGAAGTGGAAGACCAGATCGTGGATCTGATAGGTTGTAAACGGGAAGATATCCTGCATGCCAGCGGTCGTACCGGCCTGGGTGTAGACAAGATCCTGGAAGCCATTGTGACAAGAATTCCCGCGCCAAAGGGAAAACCGGATGCCCCGCTCCAGGCCCTGATCTTCGATTCAGTTTTTAATAGTTTCCGGGGCATCATAGTTTATTACCGGATCCTTCATGGTTCTATCAAAAAAGGAGATAAGG
>DASUMO010000056.1:0-2701 GCA_036277695.1 Chitinophagaceae bacterium | reverse complement strand
CCGACCTCAGGCCCATCCTTTTCAAAAAAGAAGCGGGCATATTATAGCCCACACTGATGGTCCTGATTTTCAAATAAGAGCCATCAAAATATCCCAACAGTGAATTATTAGGTGTATTGGTCCTGTTGGCATTGGGTTTTGGAAATTCATTTTCACCATTGGTCGGCGTCCAGTATCGCGTTTTAATATTATTATAGGTACCCTGGAAAGTGTTTACAAATCCACCGCCATGCAGGTTGCTTCGAATCATATGTCCCCACCGGGCAAAAACTACCACGGTCATATCAAAACCGTGATAGGAGAAACGATTCGTCATACCGCCTTCCCATTTAGGTTGGGAAGAACCCAGGATCGTCCTGTCATATGTATCTGTAAGCCTGTTGTCCGGTTTCCCGTCAGGTCCGCTGATATCGGCTCTCTTAATATCACCGATCACCGAGTTAACCCCATTTACAGTTTGTCCAAGGAGAATAGCAAGTGCCGTATCGCCGGCAGTAGCCTGCCAGATGCCTGCCTTTTGCCAGTCATAAAAAACACCAATAGGATATCCTACGAAACGGCTGTTAGCCGGATCCCTTAATACCCCGCCGGCAAGTTGGGTGATCTTTCCGCGGTTAATGAAGAAATTCAGGTCGGTAGTCCAACTGAAACTGTTCCTGGTTCTGCCAAGAAAATTAACGGAGCTCAGTTGCAATTCAATACCCTTATTTTCTGTCTTTCCGACATTTGTTACAATGGCATTGGGTATGCCGGAAGTAGAAGGCAATGTTTGTGGTAATAATAAATTATCGGTCGACTGCTTATAGGCTTCAATACTTCCCGAAATACGGTTATTTAAAATGCCGAAATCGAGACCCAGGTTAAAAGTTGAAGTATATTCCCAGGTAAGATCCGGGTTAGGAACATTAGAAAGGAAAACACCGGTAGTTGTAGCATCCCCATAATTGTAAACAATAGATGATAAAGCGCCCAATGTCTGGTAAGCACTGATAGCCGTATTTCCAACTCGACCATAACTGGCCCTCAATTTCAGATTGGTAAAAGCATTTACATTCCTGAAAAATGATTCCCTGTGAATATTCCAGGCCAGGGCTGCAGACGGAAACAAGTCATCCTTATTTCCCGGTGCCAGTCTTGATGAAGCGTCAGTACGCAAGGTCAATGTCAATAAATAGCGGTCATCAAATGAATAGTTGACACGGGCCATATATGAAAGAATATCCCATTTCTCCTCGTTCCCCTCACCTACCAGGTTAGCACCATAAGTCGGATTATAATATTGCAGGTCATCCGCTGCTATCGTATTATTGCGAAATTCGTTTCCCTGCGTGGATTGTTCCTGCAAACTGAATAAGCCTGTGAAGTTGATCTTATGTGTTTTTGCAAAAACTTTGTCATAAGTAAGAATATTCTCCAGGGTGTAGTTAGTTCGGAAATTCGTCCGGTTTTCTGAGGTGGAAAGCCCGCCCAGGTTATTCGTTGTCTTACTGGCAAAGAAGGAACCGTAGATATCACTCCTTAATTCCACACCGGCATTGAAGCGGTATTTCAATCCTTCAATAATGTTTACATCTGCAAACAAGGTGGTAAAAGTCCCGAACCGTTTTCTTTTCTGCACCACGGCGCCGTCCACAAAATTGGCAAGGGGATTCCATACCTGGCTGGCACTGCCGGGAACAAATCCATTCAGCAAGGTACCATCAGGGTTGTAGGGAGAAACAAGCGAACTGGCCCTCAGTGCCTGGCCCATTGGGTTGGCGCCTTCACCCTCTGTTACCGTAAATGTGTTAAGCGTATTGATCCCTACTTTGATCCTTTTCCCGAATTGCTGGTCCACGCTGGCTTTTAAAGAAAAACGTTCGAAGCCCTGCCCGTAGTAAATACCTGTTTCCTTAAAATAACCCGCAGACAGCGCATATTGGGTAAGATCAGTACCACCCGTGTAACCAAGCTGGTGATTGGTAATGATGCCGGTTTTGTAGATCAATTCCTGCCAGTTGGTACTGCGCCCTGTTCTCATACTTTCCAGTTCTTCCGGGCTGAAGTTTTGCAGTATCAGGGCAGAATCATTCGGACTACTATAAGTACGATTGTTACCGGTGAACCTTCCATTGTATAAAGCCCATTTCTTAAATTCAGCAAATTCCCCGGCATTCATCACTGGAAACTCATTCTGTATTTTGACAAAACCGGCATAAGCATTATACGTGATGACTGGTTTTCCCGATTTTCCTCTCTTCGTACTGATCAGGATTACGCCGTTAGCCCCTCTTGAACCGTAAATAGCAGTCGAAGAGGCATCTTTTAATATCTCTACCGATGAAATATCATCCTGGTTCAGGTCATTGATACTTCCGTTAAAGGGAATGCCGTCAACTACCAGCAAGGGCTCGTTGGTTGCACTGATTGAGCGGGATCCCCTGATCAGAATAGTTGGCGTGGCTCCCGGCTTGCTATTGCCACCGTTTTTCTGAATATCAATGCCGGCAGCCTGTCCTTGCAAAGCCTGGGTAAGATTGGCAGCCGGAATATCTTTAATGGATTGCTCCCGGATGGAAACGATTGCGCCTGTAACATCTGATTTTTTTCTCGTTCCATAACCTACCACTATAACCTGTTCCAGTTCGTTCAAATTTTCCAGTAACTGGACGGAAAGGTTGGTCGAACCGCTGCCGATCTTAATTTCCTGGGCTATATACCC
>DASUMO010000055.1:0-2338 GCA_036277695.1 Chitinophagaceae bacterium | reverse complement strand
TGATGGAACAAAGGACACGGTATCTATATTGATTCCTCATCCCCGGCCGGTAAAGGAAATAGCCAGTGAAACTCCCAAAGATGAAAGGAAATTCCTGGATATACTGCCGGATACCGCGGTAATAAAAACAGAACTACCTGTTCAGGCCAAACCAGCACAACCCGAAGAAAAACCGGTCGCTGTAAAAACTGTTTTTAAGAACAATTGTAAAGATTTTGCGAATGAATCGGATTTCTTGAAGCTCCGGAAAAATATGGCGGGTGAGGGAGATGATGATGATATGGTGGATGAAGCCAGGAAATATTTTAAAACAAAATGCTTCAGCACAATGCAGGTAAAAAACCTGGGTGTTCTTTTTCTTGATGACCTGGGTAAGTATAAATTCTTCGATATGTCCTATACATTTGTTTCCGACCCCGAAAATTTTCCTTCCCTGCAATCCGAATTAAAGAGTGATTACTACATCAACCGCTTCAAGGCGATGCTGAAATGACAGTGGGTGAATGTTTGTCTGGCCATTCTTGTGCCTTGTACCCTGCCTTCGGCAGGCAGGCTTGTACCTTGGCCTTTTACAAATTATCTTCGGGGCAAAACAGCGGCAACTTCATTATCTTTTTTACATGCAACGTTATTTCCTAGAGGTATTCTATAAGGGTACTGAGTATAGTGGCTTCCAGTCGCAGGAAAATGCCAATACCATACAGGCGGAAGTAGAGAAAGCCTTTGCTATTCTGCAACGAGAAGACGTTTCACTGACCGGTTCTTCCCGGACCGATGCCGGGGTACATGCCCTTCAAAACTTTTTTCATTTTGATTACGAGGCCAAATTGCATCCCCAATTCGTTTACAAGATCAATGCTATTCTGCCTGTCGATATTGTAGTAAAGCGTGTCTTTCCGGTAAGTGGGGAAACCCATTGCCGCTTCGATGCTTTAAGCAGGGAATACAAATATTACATCTACAGGCAAAAGGACCCCTTTTTACGGGACAGGGCTTTTTATTTTCCTTATACGCTGAACAGAAAGCTCCTGGAGTCTGCCGCGGCAATTATCAAAGAGCACCAGGATTTTACCTCATTTTCCAAACGCAATACCCAGGTCAAGACCTTTCGTTGCCAAATCGTTGAAAGTGAGTGGCTGGATGAGGGGCATTGCCTTGTCTATCATGTTAAGGCTGACCGTTTTCTGAGGGGAATGGTGAGGGCCTTAACAGCCACGATGCTGAAGATTGGGAGGGGCAAATTATCGCTGGAGGAATTCGAGACAATTATCAATGCAAGAGATTGTACCAGAGCCAGTTTTGCTGTGCCTGCTCAAGGCCTTTTCCTGATATCGGTTGGCTATCCATTTTAGGTGCTGGTAAAATCCCGATTTTTTGCAGCCTGAAACCCTTGCTGCTGGCCTATTTCGTTGATTTTATGATTTTTAATAGGAAAAAAGATTTGGCGGAAACTCTCTCGTCTGTATCTTTGCTCCCCGTTTGAAAAAAAAGCGGAAGTTCTTCGAAAATTTGTGAATTGCCTGTGGGGCAAATGTGTACAAAAGCAAGCTTAAAAGTTTGCTGGTATCTGGCGATCCCTTACCTTTGCCGTCCGCCTCAAAAAATGAGCGGGAGTTCTTCACAAAACATCTTGATTTTCACGCCGGAGTATTCTAAAAATTTTCAAAAAACTTTTAGAATTATTTGGTAGAAATAAATAGGCCCTTACCTTTGCACTCCCGTTTAAAAACGGGTCGGCAAAAAAGGCCAAAAGATCTTTGAAAGTTGGGAAACAATAGCACTATTTCAACGAGTCTGAGACTCGTTGATGAAAGGTAAGTCAAGCGAAATACATTTCGATTTGACAAGTTAATTTTAATGTTCTTGGTTTTAAACCAAGAACAACTTTGAAGTTAAATGTCAGTATCAAACAACATTTACAATGGAGAGTTTGATCCTGGCTCAGGATGAACGCTAGCGGCAGGCTTAATACATGCAAGTCGAGGGGCAGCGCGGTGTAGCAATACACTGGCGGCGACCGGCAAACGGGTGCGGAACACGTACAGAACCTTCCTTCGAGCGGGGAATAGCCCAGAGAAATTTGGATTAATACCCCATAGTATAATGAAAAGGCATCTTTTTATTATTAAAGATTTATCACTTGAAGATGGCTGTGCGGCTGATTAGGTAGTTGGCGGGGTAACGGCCCACCAAGCCTACGATCAGTAACTGGTGTGAGAGCACGACCAGTCACACGGGCACTGAGACACGGGCCCGACTCCTACGGGAGGCAGCAGTAAGGAATATTGGTCAATGGACGCAAGTCTGAACCAGCCATGCCGCGTGGAGGATGAAGGTC
>DASUMO010000054.1:0-3872 GCA_036277695.1 Chitinophagaceae bacterium | reverse complement strand
CAATTTGTAGGTGGTATTTATTCCTCCGAATGGTTCTGGGCCAAATTACTGCACGTGTTAAGGGAAGACGAACCAGTGCGGGCAGTGGCTCATTCATTTGTGGAGCATTGTGACTGGATACCTTTTCTTCTTACGGGAGGAAATGATGTAAAAAAAATGAAAAGGGGAGTTTGCAGCGCTGGTCATAAAGCATTATGGGCAAAAGAATTTTCAGGTTTTCCTCCCAATGATTTTTTTGCTTCACTGGATCCTTTGCTTGATAACTATACCTCGAAATTATTTACGGAAACCTATACTGCCGATCAGCCTGCCGGTCGGCTTTCCGAATCATGGGCTTCCAAATTAGGGTTATCAACCGAGGTTGTTGTAGGAGTAGGTGCCTTTGATGCGCATATGGGTGCCGTAGGCGGTCAAATAGAATCGTATCATCTGAGCAAGGTCATGGGGACTTCTACCTGTGATATGCTGGTGGCACCGGAAAAGGAAGTGGAGGGCAAGCTGGTTAAAGGGATATGCGGGCAGGTGCCGGGTTCGATTATTCCCGGGATGATGGGAATGGAGGCGGGTCAAAGCGCTTTTGGCGATGTGTATGCCTGGTTTAAGAATCTTCTTAGCTGGCCGCTGCAACAGGTAAAAGATGAAAAACTAAAACAGGAGATCAGCGATTCGATGATAGCTTCTCTCTCAGCGGCAGCTGCTGCTTTACCCCTTGATGAAAAAGATGAACTGGCCATTGACTGGTTAAATGGCCGCCGCACGCCCGATGCCAGCCAGTTATTAAAAGGAGCCATCACGAACCTGAATTTAGGAAGCGATGCTCCCCGGATCTTCAAGGCCCTGGTTGAAGCTACCTGTTTTGGCGCCAAAGCAATTGTGGATCGGTTTAATGAAGAGGGAGTTCCAGTTCGTGGTTTAATTGGCCTCGGTGGCGTAGCTAAGAAATCTCCTTATATCATGCAGGTAATGGCTGATATCATGAATATGCCCATTCGTATTCATAAAAGCGAACAAACCTGTGCGGCAGGAGCTGCGATGTTTGCGGCCACCGCCGCCGGTATTTATTCCAGCGTAAAAGAAGCCATGAAAGCCATGGGACAGGGGTTTGAAAAAACTTATTCTCCCAACCCGGAAAGAGTCGCTTATTATAGTAAGCGTTATGTGCAGTACAGGTCACTTGGCGCTTTCCTTGAATCAGGATTAGACAGGCAGGAAATAAATCTAACCAAACAAAATGTTCCTGTTCTCGCACCGGCTCATGAGTAAATACAGTCATATACAGGAAGAGGCTTGCCAGGCCAACCTGCAGCTCCCGCAGCTGGGATTGGTACTATTTACATTTGGGAATGTGAGTGCAGCCGATCGCAGCCTGGGAGTCTTTGCCATTAAACCCAGTGGCGTTCCCTACGAAGAATTATCGCCCGAAAAAATGGTCATTGTCGATTTTAACGGGCATACAGTAGAAGGAAATCTGCGGCCATCTTCGGATACAAAAACCCATGCCGTGCTCTATCATCACTGGGAAAAGATTTCCGGCATTGCCCATACGCATAGCACCTATGCCACAGCCTGGGCCCAAAGCCTGCGGGATATTCCCATCTTTGGAACCACCCATGCCGATCACAACACAGTAGATATTCCCTGTGCACCCCCGATGAGCAATGAAATGATCAAAGGTGATTATGAATACCAGACAGGTTTCCAGATCATGGATTGTTTGACCGAAAGAAAACTGCGCTATGAAGAAGTTGAAATGATCCTGGTGGGCAACCATGCTCCCTTTACCTGGGGAAAGAATGCAGCAAAAGCGGTTTATAACAGTGCAGTGCTGGAAACCATTGCCAAAATGGCTTTCCTGACCGAACAAATAAACCCTTCTGCCAAACGCTTAAAGGAAGCCCTGGTACAAAAACATTATGAACGTAAACATGGCCCGGATTCCTATTATGGGCAGTAAACCATGAATGATGAAAAATAGTATTGTTGTTGGCATGCTTTTCCTTTTTTTTGTTTCCTGTACGGACAATAGCAGTCAAAAAAAAATGGACAAAGAAGAACCTGGTAAAAAAGTTTCCTTGACAGAAAGGCCGTTTGGGTCCTTTGAAGGAAAACCGGTAACGGAGTACACGCTTGCCAATGCCAATGGAATGCAGGTCAGCGTCATTAATTATGGCGGAGCTATTACGAAACTGCTTGTTCCCGACAGGAAAGCTGAAGCAGGTGACGTAGTGACTGGCTTTGAATCCATGGATGGTTTTTTACAAAGCGGGAATCCTTTTTTTGGAGCCCTGATCGGCCGATATGGCAATCGCATTGCCAAAGCAAAGTTTACCCTCGATGGAAAAGAATTTACCCTTGCCGCCAATAATAATGGTAACAGCCTGCATGGGGGGAATAAAGGATATGATAAAGTGTACTGGAATATCGAGAAGCAGCCGGGCGACAGCAGTTTGAAATTAACCTATAATAGCCCCGATGGAGAAGAAGGTTATCCCGGCAACCTTTCCATCCAGGTCATTTATACCCTGTCCGGGGATAATGCACTCCACATAGAGTATACTGCTACCACCGATAAAAGCACTCCGGTTAATCTCACGCACCATGCTTATTTTAATTTATCTGCCGGCAAAGATTCCACCATTTTGAATCATGAACTACAGATCGACGCCGGCCAGTTTACGCCGGTGAATGATTTGTTGATTCCCACCGGTAAGATCGAAGCCGTGGCGGGAACACCCATGGATTTTAATTCACCCAAACGCATCGGCCGGGATATCGCGCAGGTAGAAGGAGGTTTTGATCATAACTGGGTGCTGAGTAAAGGAAAAACAGCTAGTCCTGTTTCTTGCGCTGCTTTATATGATAGTCTCAGTGGCCGGTACATGCAGGTCCTGACTACTGAACCGGGCCTGCAATTTTATTCCGGGAATTTCCTGGATGGGACGTTGACAAATACCAAGGGCGGACAGAAATATGTGAAACACGGGGCCCTTTGTTTGGAGACCCAGCATTATCCCGACAGTCCCAACCAGCCTTCCTTTCCGAATACAATTCTGAAACCCGGAGAAACCTATAAGCAAACAACCATCTATAAATTTTCAGCCAGGTAGTTAATTGAACTGAATAAATAGCCAATGATCAATGATACAACCCTGGCAAGGAATCTATTTTAGCAAACGGGGGCATCGTACAAAAGCGATGGCAATTAAACTTATAACGTAAATGAATAATCTTAAAGAACTGGAGCTTTGGTTTGTTACCGGCAGCCAGGATTTATACGGCGAGGAAACGCTGAAACAGGTAGCGGAGCATTCCAAAGAGATTGCCGGTAGCCTGCACCAGGCAAAGGAAATTCCAGTCAGTGTGGTCTTTAAACCCACTGTAAAATCAACAGAAGAAATCTTTGCGATATGCCAGGAGGCTAATCATTCCCGGAACTGTATCGGCATCATTGGATGGATGCATACATTTTCCCCGGCCAAGATGTGGATCAATGGCCTCAAGATTTTACAAAAACCAGTATTGCATTTACATACCCAGTTCAACCGTGATATTCCCTGGGCCAGCATTGATATGGATTTTATGAACCTGAACCAATCGGCCCACGGCGACCGGGAAATAGGATTTATGATGAGCCGTTTGCGGATGCGCCGCAAAGTGCTGGTAGGTCATTGGCAAGACCCTGAAATCGCAAAAAAAATTGCTGACTGGGCCCGGTCCGCAGCAGGATGGTATGATTGGCAGGGCGCCCGTTTTGTACGATTTGGCGATAATATGCGCTACGTTGCTGTTACGGATGGAGATAAGGTTGAAGCCGAATTGCGATTTGGCTATTCAGTCAATACACACGGCATTGGCGACCTGGTAAAAGTTAT
>DASUMO010000053.1:0-9136 GCA_036277695.1 Chitinophagaceae bacterium | reverse complement strand
AGAATGAAGCCACCATAAGCAATAGATACTTTTTGCTTGCCATAACTAAGGATTAAGATTTATGAAAACATTGTCCTAATAATTAGCAAAAATATGACTTGACGCTTAAATACCAAATTTTTGCAAAAATTATTTACCCGTATACGAGTGTTATTTTTCAATTACTTAGTCAGTAAAAATGCCCTGTTTGTTGCAGCATGAATAAAATATTTTTTTGAGGCGTAAATTGCCCTTTTTTACACATGCAGTTACCCATTTTCCTCATTGAAGAAGAACTGAAGACCTTTGGCCAGCATTTTAAAGAGGCGGTCAGGAGCAATACGCCCCTGCTGGACCGGATCATGCGGTTCATCGTAAAACGCAAAGGCAAGCAGTTACGGCCCATGTTTGTCCTGCTTTCCGCCAAACTTTGCGGGGAGGTTAATGATACGGCCTATCGTGCCGCTTCATTAGTGGAAGTGCTGCATACAGCCACCCTGGTGCACGATGATGTGGTGGATGATTCCATGGAAAGAAGGGGTTTCTTTTCTACCTACGCCCTCTGGAAAGCCAAAGCCAATGTGCTGATCGGAGATTACCTGCTTGCCAAAGGATTATTGTTATCACTGGACCATAAGGATTACCAGGTTTTACATATCCTTTCGGACGCTGTTCGCAAAATGAGCGAAGGGGAATTACTGCAGCTGGAAAAAGCCCGTTCGCTTAACCTCAAAGAAGATGTTTATTTCGAGATTATCCGGAATAAAACCGCCTCTTTGTTGGCTTCTGCCTGTGCAGCCGGGGCCTGGTCCACCAGCCAGGACCCCGGAATTACCGAAAAAATGCGCTTATTCGGGGAAAAAGCCGGCATTGCTTTCCAGATTAAAGACGATCTTTTCGATTATGCAAGTGAGAATGTTGGTAAACCCACCGGAAACGATATCAAAGAAAAAAAACTAACCCTCCCGTTGATCCATGCCCTGAATAAAACGGATAAAGAAACCAGGCGCAAGATGATTTATATCATCAAAAACAATAACAAGAAAAAAGAAAAAGTGGATTGGGTGATCAATGAAGTGCACAAAAATGGCGGGATCGATTACGCCATTGGGAAGATGAATCAATACAAACAGGAAGCCCTGGATACACTCAGGGACTTTCCGGATACGCCGATCCGGAAAGGATTGGAAGACATGGTGGCGTTTGTGACCGATCGTAAATATTGATATGGAGAAAAGATGGACCATACCGGTTGCGGATGAAAAAAGAATCGCAGACTTACAGCTATCCCTCAAAATACACCCGGTGATCTGCCGGATTTTGGTACAACGCGGTATAGATAGTTTTGAAGAAGCCCGTGAGTTTTTCAGGCCTTCCCTTTCCGGACTGCATGATCCCTGGCTGATGAAGGATATGGATAAGGCGGTGGAAAGAATAGCAAGGGCTGTTCAGGCTGAAGAAAAAATCCTGGTGTTTGGCGACTATGATGTTGACGGAACTACAGCGGTAGCCTGTATGTACCAGTTCCTGAAAAAATTTCACAGTAACCTGGATTTTTATATTCCCCATCGATACCGCGAAGGTTATGGTATAAGCCAGGCTGGAATCGACTATGCTGATGAAAATGGTTTTACCCTCATCATTTCACTGGATTGCGGGATCAAATCTGCAGAGCTGATTGCGTATGCGCAAACACTGGGTATTGATTTTATCGTTTGTGATCACCATTTACCCGATGAAGTATTGCCCCCGGCCGTAGCCATCTTAAACCCCAAGCAAAAAGATTGTGCTTATCCCTATAAAGAACTTTGCGGTTGCGGTGTAGGTTTCAAATTGATCACTGCCCTGGCTCCGCAGTTTAGTTTAGGTGATGAAGATGTATTTGAATACCTGGACCTGGTGGCTACCGCTATTGCAGCCGATATTGTCCCGATGACAGGTGAAAACCGTATCCTCGCTTTTCACGGATTGAAAAAAGCCAATGAAAATCCCAATAAAGGCATCAAGGCGCTGATGCAATTGAGCGGCCTGACAAAAGACCTCCATATCAACAATCTTGTGTTTATGATTGCTCCCCGTGTCAATGCGGCGGGGAGGATGGATGACGCCAGGAAAGCGGTGCTGATGTTTGTCGCTCCCACCTATGCGGAGGCTATTGCCTATGCGGAACAACTGCACAGCGATAATACCGACCGTAAAGAAGCAGATTCCTCCATCACAGCCGAGGCCCTCGCGCTGATCAGTGAAAATAGAGAATGGACCGGGCGCAAATCCACTGTACTCTTTAAAGAGCATTGGCATAAGGGCGTAGTGGGAATTGTGGCCTCAAGACTTATCGAACATTACCATCGTCCCACTATTGTATTAACCCGTTCCGGCGAATTTGCCGCAGGCAGTGCCCGCAGCGTGCCGGGATTTAATTTATACGAAGCCATCCACGCCTGCCGTGAATACCTTCTGGGCTATGGTGGCCATTTCGCTGCAGCAGGCATGACCCTGGAATTGGATTCCATTGATGCCTTCCGCGATAAATTTGAGGAAATCGTTTCTGCCACCATTGATCCCGCCTTGTTGACCCCGGAAGTCATTATAGATGCGCCTATCCGTTTCGATGATATCCGCTGGTCTTTTTATAATATTATCAGCCAGATGGAACCCTTTGGACCCGAGAATAACCGGCCGGTTTTTATTTCAAAAAATGTTTTGGATACAGGTTTTTCCCGGATTGTAAAAGAACAACACGTTAAATTTTCACTGCGACAGGGCAATACAACCCTTGGCGGGATCGGATTTGGAATGGCAGATAAATTTCACCTCCTGCAATTAAAACAACCGATTGATGTCGTTTTCAAAATAGACGAGAACGAATGGAACGGTGAAAAACATCTCCAGCTCCGGATGATTGATTTCAGGCTTTCCGAATGCAACTAATTAGTCGGTCGCGGCCTTTCATTTCATTTTCCTCCTGGTTAATATTATTAAAGAGAAAATAATTCTTCCCCCATCGCCCTTGTTTGCCAAACACGACAATGAATGAATTCTTCTCCTGTTCTTTAACCACTTCCGGGCAATCTTTAGTCCCCTAACTTTGTCCCGAAACTGATTGGATGAAAAAAGCTATACTTTTTTTAGGGCTCTTTATTTTTTTGAATGGAACCAAACTTCTCCGGGCACAAAGCAGCACCGCTACCCTGGACGTAGTGAGCTGGAACCTGGAATTTTTCGGCGCTCCCTTCAATAACGGACCTGCCGACAAGGATTTGCAGGAAGCCAATGCCAAAAAGATCATGCGCTACCTGGATGCGGATATCTACGGACTAATTGAGATCGTGGATAGCATGCGCATGCGGCGCCTGGTTGACTCGCTTGGCAATACCGAATTTGGTTTCGTGATTGCACCTTATTGCAGCAATAATACCACGGGCACCGGCGCTTCCTGGCTGAACGGCCAGAAGCTGGCCTTTATCTACCGAAAATCCATTTTCAGCAACATGACTATTCGGGGACTCCTGCGTACCAGTGCCCCTGCTTATAATAACTGGGCATCGGGTCGTTTTCCCTATATGCTATCCGCCACCGTTACGATCAATGGAAGCAGCAGGAATATGAATTTTATCCTGGTGCATGGCAAGGCCGGGACTACCACCACTGATTATGATCGCCGCCTGGCGGGAGCGCAGGAATTAAAAGATACACTGGATACACATTTTTCAACGGCCATCAACCTGATTATCGGCGATTACAACGATGCCCTGAATCAAACCATTTCTCCCGGTTCAGGACCTCAAACCTCCTACCAGCCTATTGTAGCAGACAGCACCGATGCAGATCATTATAAATCCATTACCCTGCCACTGGCTTACCTGGGACAAACCACGATGATCAATTTCCCCAATGTGGTGGATAACCATGTTATATCCAATGAAACCGTTCCTTATTATATTCCTGCTTCGGTTCAGATCCGCACCGATATTACAAGCGTGGTACCCGATTATGTTTCTGCCCATAATACCTCTGATCACTGGCCGGTGTTTTCAAAATATAATTTAGCAGGGGTCATCACTTCACTGCCGGATGTAACGGCAGCGGAACTGGGAATTAACGTTTTTCCCAATCCATCTTTCAATGAGATGAACCTGAGAACCAGTAAGAGAATTGAAAAAGCAAGCTGGCGGGTATTAAATTTATTCGGCCAGGAAATACAATCAGGTTATTACCCGGTACTAAACCCCGGTACTACCGTACAACCTGAATTACCCCCGATGGCCAAAGGAATTTATTTCCTCGAAGTTCAGACCCCGGGATCCCGTACAATAATTAAGATAACAAGGCTTTGATCTGTCAAAATTCAAAGCAGTTAAATAAAAAATGCCACGGACTTCGTGGCATTTTCATTTATTACGAAAACAAAATTAATTCCAACTCAGCTGCAGATCATCGATTGCTGTCGAGGGACGACTGCCCGAACCGGTGGTTGCATTCAGTGCAACAATCCTGATCCATACTTTCTGGTTCTGATTGTCCAGTGCATTCCCAAAATTAACTGTCACCGGGGTGCTTGCCCATGTTCCAAACGTTGTAGTCAGTGTAACCGGGGCCGTTGTGACCGATGTAAAAGAACCGGGATTGTCGCCCAACCCGTATTCAACGGTCCAGGTGCTGACCCTGGGTGTACTGCCCGGCGTCGTTGGATCCAGCTGTTGCAGGATAAAACTCATCTGGAAATTTGTTTTACCTGTTGTATTGGCGATTTCAAAGGTGTAAGCGAAACCGGGATCCCCGCCAGTTGTAGCGGTACCTGTTTGACGGAAACCGAAGGCGCGGTTGGTAGAGGCGGCCTGGGCCGCGGCATCACTCGCGGCAGTTAAACCGGTAGCTGATGCAAAATTCTTGACACCGGCACTTGTCTGGTTCCAGGGAGTGGCCGCAAAGCTGTTGTAAATTCCGGCATCAGCTGAACCAAGACTTGCAGCCGTAGCTCCTACCTTGCCATAAACACCCTGCGGATAACCGCCTGCAATTCCATCGAAGTTCTGAACATAAGGTGAAGTAGTAAGATTAAGACCCGCAGGCGGAGGTGGAGGGCCCCCGGCCACCACATCATTCAGGTTGCGGATATTGATCTGTTTTGTGGCATTGAACGGTGCCAGGTATCCGATCAATGAAGTCGCTGTGGCAGGATATGCCGTTGAAGAAAATGTTGCTGCGCTCCGCGTAAAAGCAACCATGGTCCCTGTTGCATCCGTAAGATTTACAGAACCGCTCCAGTTGCCACTGGTTCCGCCTGAAAGTGAAGTAATATTAGAGAGCTTAATTAACGTAGACTCCCAGGTCTCAAAATTGGAATTGACTTCGGCAATCGTGGCATTCCTTGGCGTAATGGTTTTTCCAGTTGCAACTCTTGTTGCATATGTCAGCGGAACCAGGTTTACCTGCAGCAAGCCGGCAAATTCTGAAAGCTCCTGGCCCGAAACATTTATATCCAATGAATCGCCCAGGTCAAAACTATGCGTGGCATCAAAACGAACCGTAATACCTGCCAGGCCATTGCCCTGCTGCAACACCAGGTTCTGGTCCTGTATATTAGCCTTGCTCCGGTCACTGATTACCACTCCGGTGATCCTCCTTCCATTGGGAGCACTAGTAGTAGTACCCGTATGCAGGGCCCTTAATTCAGAAGTATTAATTACCGTTGTGGGCCCGGCGCCGCAACGCAGCCCGTTGAATTGCACATCGCTGGTATCACGGATCACCAGTTGTTTGGTTGCGTTGAAACGGGTATAAATCGCCAGTAACGTTCCATTCCCGTTGGGAACATTCACACCCGCAAAATTTGCATACCCGCTGGTGCGCACAATGATGCTGCTGCCGCC
Source organism: Chitinophagaceae bacterium (assembly GCA_036277695.1). Taxonomy (GTDB): domain Bacteria; phylum Bacteroidota; class Bacteroidia; order Chitinophagales; family Chitinophagaceae; genus CADEDV01. The sequence continues at coordinate 3,284 of DASUMO010000053.1, read as the reverse complement.
GCAACCTTTTACATTCAGGTTTACGGATTGCTGCGTGGCGGCATTGGCATACGTTTTAGAAGTATCTCCCACCACGAATTCAAAATTCTCCAGTTTGATCAGCATGCTCTGGTAAGTATCATTCAGGGATGACACCGAAGCTACCGTTGTAGGCGTAAGGGTATTACCCGGCGCACCCTTGATCACATAGGTATCAAAAAGATTGGAAGCAATGGGTGATACATTCAGGAAAGAAGGATCGCTGTTGTCAATGCTGCCCCCGATCTGGATCAGCCCGGCATAATCACCCATATATAAACCGCCCAGTTTTACATATACCTTACGGCCTACGGGGTAATTGGCATGGAGGTTCAGGCCATCCATCCGGATGGTGATACCACCCGAAGCATCCTGGATACTGATTTGCTTGTAATAGTTCCCGCTTTTGTCATCAGCGTTCACAATGCCTTCGATAATGCCATCTGGCAGGGTCTCTACCTGCCCGCTTACATGAAGCGCTTTGAGCTGGGCAATCGTCATCGTGGGGCTAAGGTTGGGATCAATGAATTGAGGGGGTTCATCAAATTCACGTTTACAGGAAGAAAGAACCAGGCTTCCTGTTAATACAGCCAGGAAAAAAATAAACCTGGTAATACTTGTTGTTTGCATATACTTGATTAATTCGGTGTTTACAAAATCAGGTTGGTTAAAAACGAAGCGTGGCACTGATAAAATAATTCAGGCCATAAGCGTAAAAAAGTTTAGGTGGAAATTTATTGACATCCCGGTTGGTGAAATCAAAACGCAACTGTTCAAACCCGCCGGTCTGGATATCCTTGTTGTTGAGAATATTGTTTACACCCACATTAAAGACCAGGTAAGTTGTTTTTTTAGCGATGGCATATCGCTTGGGTAAACGCCAGGAATATCCCCCGAAAAAGTCAAGCGTGTATTGCGCTTCAAATTTGGCCTGGTCAATGATCGCATTCCATGATTCACTTTTATATTCAACTCCATCCGTTGCTGCATAGGTGCGCCGAAGCGGGTTGAAACTTAACCATCCCTGGTCGAAATAATTACCCGTCAGGCTTACAAACCAGAATTGGGGTGAACGATAGGTTAAACCCAGGCTATACGCTTCCTGGGGAGTAGAGGGAACCCGGAAATTCTGGGAATAGATTGTTTCCGTTCCCAATAAAGCAGAACTGTTATCAACAGTAATAACGGCTGTTTGACGGCTGTCATAATAATAGCGGCCCACTGCCGCAGCAGCATTTACGGAAAGTCCGGCTGCGATCCTGGCTTCCACACCAAATTCACCGCCAAAATGAACCTTGTCAATACCACTTAATGAATAGTTGACGAAGTTCTGGTACTCATCATGGTAAAATGAAATGACATCAAGGGCATCTTCAAAGCGTGTATAATATCCCCCGATCCTGACTTTCAATTTGGGTGCATTGAGCACATAACCACCCTCCGTACTCTGGATTTTTTCACTGGTTACATTGGGCTGCTGATCGTTCCTGGTTCTTGGCGAAACATATACATTTTCGAAATAAGGTGCTTTTGTTAAATAAGAGCCATTGAGATAAAAATAATTTCGGCCATCCAGCTTATAAGTAATGCCGGCCTTGGCTGCATAATTCGTGAAAGTATTGGTTGTTCCTTTTCCCAAAGAGCTATTGGGGAAAAGGCCATTGCGTACATTCCCTTCCCGGTAAAACTGGGTATTGGATAATTCACCGGCAAGAAAAAAGTCGACCTTACTGAATTTAAATACGCTCTGCGCCCACCCGGATATACGGGTGATATTAATATCATAATCATACCCGTATTTATCGCCAACACCCAGGATGCGGTTGGGATGATCAATGTCGTGCTGGTTGGCAATGCCATCGGCATAATCTCTTTCGGCAAACTGGTTCAGGTTCACATAAAACTCCCCGCCCAGCAGGTCATCCACTTTTTTGTAATAATGGTTGTTCTGGTTCTGGTAAGCGGCCCCACCGGAAAAGTCAATATAATCGCTGATACGTGTATTCAGCACTATATTCCCGTTGAAACGTTGGGTATTGATGATCCGCTCTTCGATTATATAGCGTGAGCGGCGGCCGGTTACGGTATTACCGGGGATACCATTGGCATTTTGTATACTGGCAATGCTGGCGCGGTTCACATCATATAAGCGGGTCCAGTTGACCTGGCGGGTATTGATATCCGAACTCATCAGGTTTACCAATTGCTGGTATTGCAGTGGGTCGGGATTCACCACACCGTTATAATAACTGGGCAGGTAACGGTAATAATCCGGGCGTGGATCGGGCGCATTGTACCAGTCCAATGCAGTCACACTGCGGTCGCCAAACGAATAACCCAGGCCGGTAGTAAGTGTGGTGTTATTATTGATCCGGTAATCATGATTGAGCATGATCACAGGCTGGTGAGTACGGCCTATGCTTGCATTTCTTTTTTTTCCATCCTGGTAGCCCCAGTTGGGATTGTAAAAATTCGTTCCGGCCAGATCCATCATCTCCTTCACCGCGGCACCCTGCCGTCCATTTTCGGTGGGCGCCCCAAATACCGTTAGTGAAAGCAGGTGGTTCTGACCAAGCCGTTTGTCCACGGCCGCGAAATAACTCCAGCCATCATAATAAGTGCCGGGCACATATCCTTCATCGGCCCAGCGACGGCTGCCGCTGAGTGAAAAAGCCCAGCCTTTTTTACTCAGGCCGGTGGAATGGGTGAGCATGACCCGGTTACTATAATTCCGGTTCGAAAGAGCATAACTGATACTGGTTTGTGCCCTTTGCTTACTGGCCCGGGAATCAATATTGGTAATGCTCCCTATTTCACCAAAAGCAAAAGTATTGGACCGCAGTCCCCAGGAAATATCCCGGTTCCGCATCACATCATTCAACCCGCCCCATAGTCCGTAAGGAGTAAACCCATTGTCGAGGTTATCCATCGGGATCCCGTTCATGTAGGTCCCGAAATATTCATTGTCGTAACCCCTGATGCGGAAACGAACAGCGCTGAAATTAAAGGATGCTGCAGAATAAAAAGGATCCCGTCCTGCTGACAGCAACGAAGAAATATTCTGGCCGCCACCATCACCCAGGTCATTTTCATCCAGCGAAATAGTTGGGATATTATCCAGAACCCCTTCTTTGATTTCTTCCAGCAGGGTATCCCTTTTGGGAAGGGTATCTACTGGCGGGGTTTGCTGTGCTATGGCCATAAAGCTGGCGCACAGCAGCATAAGCAGCAGTTTAGTTTTAAGCATGCAATTCTTTTTTGACAAA
>DASUMO010000052.1:0-7092 GCA_036277695.1 Chitinophagaceae bacterium | reverse complement strand
CTGCCGAGTTTGTTGGCGTTGATCACGAGCCAGCCTATGATTCCGAGGAGAAACAGCACAAGGGTTACTCCCAGTACCGACATAAAGTAAGAAGGTTTTCCACGTTTGATAGAGGCCTTTCCAGGTTGAGCCATGCGATCCGATTTTGAGTTTTACAGGTATTGGTCCGGGGGTTGCGGGCTTTATAAAAAGAACCCTTCCGGGAAGGGCAAAAATAACGGTTTAACCCTACAATCAGTATTTTTGCTGCCCAATTAAACGATTGCTGCCGGCGCATATTGCCATACAGGAGGCCAGAGATTTGTTAAAGAATTGTTGGATCATTACCAGTAAGCATACGAACAGGTGTTGAGCACCCTTTCCAGCGAGCTTGCTATTGAATTGAATAATTGAGGCAGTAATCACCATAAACCCAAGTAGCCCATCAACTATGGAATATATTTTCAGGGATATCGAAAAAAAATGGCAGACCCGGTGGAAGGAGTCGGGCATCTATTCCGTGCCGAATGATCCCTCCAAACCTAAATGTTATGTGCTCGATATGTTCCCTTATCCCAGTGGCGCGGGACTGCATGTAGGCCATCCCCTGGGTTATATCGCATCCGATATTTATAGCCGCTACAAACGGTTAAAGGGGTTTAATGTGTTGCACCCGATGGGCTACGATGCATTTGGGCTCCCCGCTGAGCAATATGCGATTGATCATGGTATTCATCCCGCTGTTTCGACAGAGAATAATATCGCCAATTTTCGCCGCCAGCTGGATAATATGGGATTTTGTTTTGACTGGGACCGCGAAGTAAGGACTTCCGATCCCCGTTATTATAAATGGACACAGTGGATCTTCCTGCAATTATTCAATAGCTGGTATAACCGGCAAACCAATAAAACCGAGCCGATCACCAAACTGGTCGGGATTTTTGAAAAAGAAGGCAACAATAATCACCCGGTTCCCAACCCCGCCAGTGAAATTTTTGAAACGCAGGATGCATTATTTACTGCCGGTGAGTGGAATAGTTTTGATGAGTATACCAGGGAATCCATCCTGATGGAATACCGGGTCGCCTATTGCGGGGTGGGAGAGGTGAACTGGTGCGAGGCGCTGGGAACAGTATTGGCGAATGATGAAGTGATCAATGGAGTCAGTGAAAGAGGTGGCCACCCCGTGGTAAGAAAAAAATTACGGCAATGGTACCTGCGGATCACGGAGTATGCAGATCGCCTGCTCGATGGGCTTGCGAAAGTTGAATTCAGCGATGCCATGAAAGAAATGCAAACCAACTGGATCGGGAAATCCTCGGGGGCGGAGATTGATTTTTCGATAAAAATGCCCCCTCTGTCTTCCCCTAAGGGGGAGTATACAGCTCCGCAATATCAAACAGCAACTCCTTCTTTGTACAGTATTACAAAGAAATTGGCGGAAGAAAAAAGAAAGAACCCTACACAGGAAGAAGAAGTTTTATGGAAATTTCTCAGAGCACATAAAACGGGCTTTCATATAAGAAGACAACATATCATGGGAGCCTATATAGTAGATTTTGCCTGCCTTGATAAATTGGTTACAATAGAAATTGATGGCGGATATCATGATGACCCTGAAGTTCAATTTTATGATAGAGAACGAACCACATTTTTAACCGCTCATGGATATCTTGAATTGAGATTCACCAATACAGAGGTAAAGGAAAATGTTGAAGGAGTTTTGAACAAAATACAAAAGGTACTCTCCCAACGCCCTTCTATCCCCAAAAATACCGGATATTCTGAAGTCTCCCCCTTGGGGGGAGATTTAGAGGGGGCCTTAAAGGGAGAGGCGTTTCTCCGCGTCTACACCACCCGGCCCGATACTATATATGGAGTGGATTTTATGGTAATCGCACCTGAACTGGACCTGGTCAATGCAATTACAACGAAGGAGCAGGAAAAAGCAGTACAGGAATATCTATCCTATGTAAAAAGCAGGAGTGAACGGGAACGCATGGCCGAAAAAAAGATTACTGGTGTTTTTACGGGATCTTATGCTGTCAATCCCATGAACGGCCGTGAGATCCCGGTATGGATCTCTGAATATGTTTTGGCCGGTTATGGTACGGGCGCCATCATGGCCGTACCCTGCGGGGACGAACGGGATCACAAATTTGCCAGGCATTTCGGTATTCCTATTACCAATATCATCGGGGATTACTATAATGGGGAAGAGGCCAATCCTACCAAGGAAGCCAAACTGCAAAACAGCGATTTCCTCAATGGCATTGAGATGACCAGGGCAGCTGAGATTGTTATTGCCCATCTGGAACTGGCTGGTTTGGGTAAAAGAAAAGTCAATTATAAAATGCGGGATGCGGCTTTCAGCCGCCAACGCTATTGGGGCGAACCATTTCCAATTATTTGGAAAAACGGGATTGCCTACCCGTTGCCGGAAAGCGAATTGCCATTAACATTACCGGAAGTAACAAGCTATAGCCCGGGTCCTGATGGTGAAGGCCCATTGGCCAATATTAAGGACTGGATCAACCAATACGATACCCTCGATCCCGCCCTGGGTGGTGGCGGGGCGTTGGAGACTAATACCATGCCTGGTTATGCCGGCAGCAGCTGGTATTTTCTGCGCTATATGGACCCGCATAATGAAAAGGAATTTTGCAGCCGCAAGGCTTCGGATTACTGGGGTCAGGTGGATTTATATATCGGGGGAACCGAGCATGCTGTAGGGCATTTATTGTATAGCCGCATGTGGACGAAGGCGCTTTATGACCTGGGTCATATCGGGCATGACGAACCTTATAGGCGACTGGTGAACCAGGGGATGATACAGGGAAGCAGCCGCTTTGTGTACCGCATTCATGGCAGTAGCAAATTTGTTTCGGCTGGTTTGAAAGACAAGTATGAAATTGATGAAATTCATGTTGACGTCAATATAGTTGATGGAGTAGAACTGGATACCCACGCCTTTAAGCAGTGGAAAAAAGGGGAATTTGCCGACGCGGAATTCATTCTCGAAGGAGGAAAATATATCTGCGGAGTGGAGATTGAAAAAATGTCCAAGTCAAAGTTCAATACAGTTAACCCGGATGACCTGGTGGCTAAATATGGTGCCGATACTTTCCGTATGTATGAAATGTTCCTGGGCCCGGTGGAAATGAGCAAGCCCTGGGATACCAAGGGAATTGAAGGAGTACACCGCTTTCTCAAAAAATTCTGGCGACTGTTTGCCGATGAAACAAAAGGATGGCTCGTGAACGATGAACCGGCCAGCGCCGCCGAACTGAAAGTGTTGCACCATGCAATCCGGAAAATCGAAAATGATACAGAAAAGTTCAGCTTCAATACCGGCGTCAGCAGTTTCATGATTGCCACCAATGAATTGACTGACCTGAAATGTCATAAACGTTCCATCCTCGAACCTTTGTTGATCCTGCTGGCTCCTTATGCACCCCATATTGCCGAGGAATTATATGCGAAACTGCAGGAACATTTTCCGAAATTAAATAAAGAAGGAGCTTCCGTCCTGGATGCTGTCTACCCGGTCTTTGAGGAAAAATATGTAAAGGAAACCAGCAAGGAATACCCGGTCTCGGTAAATGGAAAAACAAGGACCACAATTGATATTTCACTCGAAGCGGCCCAGCCCGAAGTGGAACAGATCGTCCTGAATAATGAGGTGGTCCAGAAATGGCTGGAAGGGCGTCAACCTAAAAAGATCATATTTGTAAAGGGAAAAATGGTGAATGTGGTGGTTTGAGGGAAGCTGCGAACTTTAGCTGCGAGCTGCTAGCTTCACCACCCACCATTCACTGTGTAATCAAAAACCTCCTTCAATGGCATATGCATCAAATGATTTAATTGAGGCGCTCCGGGAAGCGGCCCGGCGATTGAGACAGGGCACCCATTATGCTTGGGGGCATCATGGCGCCTGTAACTGCGGGCAATTGCTGCAGGTGATTACAAAACTGGACGAGTCGGAAATTTTGGCTTTTGCGCAAAGCGGCCAGGGTGAATGGACGGAATTAGGTGAAAGCTATTGTGATACCAGCGGAACACCGGTTGGGTTAATGATCTCCCAACTCCAGGAAGCAGGGTTAACCCCCACCGATATTCATCATCTTGAATACCTCAGTGATAAAGAAATCTTGCGCGCTTTACCAGGAGGCTTTCGATGGTTGAAAAAAAATGAGCGCCAGGACCTGATCCTTTATATGGAAGCCTTTGCATCCATCCTGGAAGAAAAACTTTTCAATAACATGCGCTTTGATTTAACTGACTGCGTTAAAATGAATTCTTCCTCATTACTTGACCAGGTTCCTGAAACAATTTAGCCTTGCAATTATTTCTGAATCATTAGTGGAGCACAGCTTTTTTTTCATCCTATCTTTATTCGTTAAATGAATGGTATGAAAAGAATTTTCCTCTTGAATCTCCTATTGGGCTTCACTTTAGCAATGATTGCCCAGGACCTGAACGTAATGAGTTTTAATATCCGCCTTAATATTGCTTCCGATAGCCTGAATGCCTGGCCTTACCGCAAAGATTATGTAGCCTCACAGGTACTCTTTCATGAAATACATATCCTCGGTGTGCAGGAGGCCCTGCATGACCAAATGCTGGACCTCAAGAGTCGCCTCAATAAATTTAGTTATGCGGGCGGAGGAAGGGATGATGGTAAAACCAAAGGTGAATATTCCGCTATATTTTACGATACCAGCCGCCTGCAATTATTAGGAACCCAAACATTCTGGTTATCATTAACTCCGGAAATACCTGGCAGCAAGAGCTGGGACGCTGCCATTACCCGGATCGTAACCTGGTCCAGGTTCAAAGACCGTAAAACAAAAATGAGTTTCTATGTTTTCAATACCCATTTTGACCATATGGGGCAAACCGCACGTAAGGAGAGCGCCGGTTTGTTAAAGAATAAGGTAGCTGAAATAGCGGGCCAAAATCCTGTTATCATCATGGGTGATTTTAATGCCCCGCCCACCGAGGAATCCATAAAAAGGCTGGTTGATAAATCTGATCACTTTCAGTTTACCGATACGAAAGAATTGAGTGAAACTCCTCATTATGGCCCTACCGGTACCTTCAACGGTTTTGGTAATAAAGAAAAAAATGACCAACCCATTGATTATATTTTCACCAGGGGGGAAAAATGGAAGGTGCGTAAACATGCAACAATCTCGCAAACCTGGGGAGGTCGCTTTGCTTCGGATCATTTTGCCGTCATGGCGGTGATGGGTTTCAGGAAGTAGGAAGTCAGAAGTCGGATGTCGGAGATAAGAAGTCAGAAAAAAATACCAGGGACTTTATTGTTATTTTTTTAGGTCAGGTTGTAAATTTTAAATCTAAATATTATACCTCATACTTCAAACCTCATTCTATTCACTGCTGGCTTGCTTTCCCGGGATTCTTCACAAATTTTACCATGGCGCTGCTGCCCTCATTACTCTCCAGCCTGGCCTCATAGCGGTTTTCACCCACGATTGCCACCATATAGGAAGTATTGGGAGGAATGGATCCCAGGTTTTCCGCTACCATGATCAGCTCATTGGTTTCCTTTAAGTCGCTTACGGGTAACTTGATGGTATACGCCTGGCCGGTTAAGCGAATATGCCGGAAGATCAACTGTTCATTCAGGAACAACGAAATGGAATCCCCGTCAATTTCGGCATTATCATAAAAACGGAGTTCGATAGAGTCGCCACTAATGGGAATTTCTTTAGTAAGGATTTTTTTACGGGCTGTGAATTTTTCCTCGATTGTTTGTACTGTTTTGGGTTGGGGAGTATTCTGTACAATTGGATCAGGTTTTTGAACAGCCTGCTTTGGGGCCGGGATAACAGGGCTTTCCTTTTTTTCTGTCAAAACAGGTATGGGGTCAGACACAGTTTCAACGGGAGGTTCATGTGGAAAAGCCCTTACTGAAGCGATGCTGTCAATGATATCAGGATCATTAGTTCCGCTGAGATAGTTATCAATAATATAATCCCATTCATCTGCAAAACTGGCTTCGGGTACTTTATCCAGGTGAACTTCTCCGTTTAGCTGGCCATTCTCTTTTTTACCGGCCTTACCATCCAGCATCATTTTCCCACTACCCGGGCAATTAAAATCAGCACTGGATAAGAGGGCATTCTTTCCGGGAGCTGCCAGGTTGAATTTCCCGGTCTTTTCTTCGAGTAATTGCTCATCCCACCATACTGCTTCATTGGTTTCCGGGTTAAAATAGCCCCGGATACTGTATCTGCGGTATTGGTCAGGAGAAGTAAAATAATAGGAAGTTCCCCTGAGACTATCCCCGTCCTGGATGATTTTTACCTCGGCTTTTTGCCTGTTGATTTTTCCCTGCCATACGCCCGTGATCATCTGGGCATTAGAGTTGGCGGGGTTAAGGAATAAGAAAAAAATATTGATCAGGAATATAGGGATCGGTTTCAAGAGGGATTATTTAAAGATTTGCCAGTCATTCTAAAAACGTTTTTGCACCTGAAATATTTTACCCTTTCTTTCCTTAAGTCGCGTAAATATAATTTTTAACGGATGGGGATCCCGTCCCTTCTTTCCTTTAAAAACCCCAGAGCAGCACCGGCGGTTCAGCTCCCAATCGGCCAGTATGTTGGCAATGAATGCCCCGAAAGGCAGTTTTCCCTGAATCATCCAAAGCCTTATTGAACTATGCTAATCCAAATAACAGTGGATTCAATTTGCGGATTCTGACTGAACTGATTATAAAACCGTTCAGTTGGTAATAACAAGCTTAGGTGTTATTATTGCCCGGTAATTGTAAGGGAGCGACTGATTTTGTGCAAAGGTTTTTTAATTTGCCGCCTTTGGCTGTTGATTGTTTATTCTTTGGCTGCTGTAACTTTAAATACATGACAGAACTGGAGAACATATTAAAAAAACACCAGTCCGAATTTGCACCGGTTATTCCCTTCAACAGGGAAAAAGATAAGTTCCTGCGCCTTGATTTCAGCGCAGCCAACCCGGTCATTACCCCGGAGCTTTTCAATGATACCAGCAGCTTTTCAGCTTATATTAATGGGCGGCTGGCAGCCGCGAATGCCCGCTATGGAATTGGGGGCTATGCCGAAAACA
>DASUMO010000051.1:0-2633 GCA_036277695.1 Chitinophagaceae bacterium | reverse complement strand
CTAGCTATAATGTGGCGATTTCGGATGGCGTTGGTCCAACGGAACACCTGAGGGTCGAATCGGAGTATACGGATTATCGCTGGGTGATCAGAAATGTACCCGCGTTAAAGGAAGAAGCCTATACCACAACAGTTAAGAATTACATGACGCGTATTGAATTTCAATTAAAGGAAATCCGCCCACCCTTACAATACCAGAATATCATGGGCAGCTGGTCCCAGCTTGCCAGCGACCTGATGAAAGCCGAATATTTCGGGCAACCGATCACCAAGGATAATGGCTGGCTCAAAGATTTTACAAGGCCGCTGCTCACCGGTTCAGACTCAAAGTTGCAAAAGGCCCATAAGATATTCAGTTGGGTTAGGGATAATATCAATTGCACCAATATGGGGGGCTTATTCTTAAATCAAAACTTGCGCAACGTGGTAAAAAACAGGAATGGTACGGTTTCAGAAGTCAATCTCCTGCTGGCTGCTATGTTGCGCTACGAGGATATTGATTCCGACCCCGTATTACTCAGTACGCGTTCACATGGCTTTACCTATCCTTTATATCCCCTTTTAAACCGGTTTAATTACGTGATTTGTAAGATTCAGGTTGAGGGAAAGGATTATTTCCTGGATGCCAGTGAACCCCGGCTGGGATTTGGTTACCTGCCCCTGCAATGTTACAATGGCCACGCAAGAATTATTGATGGAATTGGCACAGCTGTGGAATTAAGCCCGGATGCCGTACAGGAAAAAAAGACCACGACTGTTTTTATGATCAATGGTGAGGGCGGAAAGATACTGGGCAGTATGCAGCAAACACCGGGTTATTATGAATCCTATAGTTTGCGGAATAAGATCAAGGAAAAGGGAAAGGAGGAATTGGTAAAAGAGATCAAAAAGGCTTTTGGTTCCACGATCGAGATCAGCAATTGCCGTTTTGATTCCCTGGACAAATATGAAGAAGTGATGGGTATCAACTATGATTTTGACATGGAACAGGAGAAAGAAGACATCATTTATTTAAACCCGATGTTTGGCGAAGGATACAAAGACAATCCATTTAAATCAGCAGAAAGATTTTACCCCGTGGAAATGCCGTTTACGATGGATGAGACCTATAATCTTCAAATTGAGATTCCGCAAGGTTATGTAGTGGATGAATTGCCCAAACAGCTGATGGTAAAATTCAACGAAGAGGGGGAAGGCATGTTTGAATACCGTATCAGTCAATCCGGCAATGGAATTTCCCTTCGCTCCCGGATCCAGTTCAAACGCTCCACCTTTTTACCGGAGGAATATGAAAGTCTCCGGGAATTTTTCAACCTGATCGTGAAGAAGCATAATGAACAGATTGTATTCAAGAAGAAAAACTAATTTATGCGTATCAAACTGCTGATTTTATCCTTATTGATCCCGGTTGCATTTCTCCGGGCAGGGGAGCCTTATGCGGTGACCAATATCCCTGCCAACCTGCTCAAAAATGCCAATGTCGTGAAACGGATGGAGCATATCCGGTTCGAGATAACCGAAGCGAATAAGGCCCGGTATATTCAAAAAGTCGCCTATACTATTTTAAACGAGCAGGGTGATCGCTGGGCTTCTTTCACAGAATGGTATGATAAGCTCCGGAGTATTGAATCATTCGATGGAGATTTATATGATGCAAGCGGGAAAAAGATCCGCAGTCTTAAAAAATCCGAGATCCGCGATGTAAGCGGTAGTGATGATGCAAGTCTTGCCGATGATAACCGCCTTAAATGGCATAGCTTTTTTTATAAGGTTTATCCTTTTACCGTAGAATACGAAGTAGAAGTAAAGTTCAGGGGGACCATGTTTTCTCCCGATTGGATTCCCCAGGAAAAAGCGATGATGAGCGTGCAGGAGGCTCGCCTTTCGGTAATAAGCCCGGCCAGTAATCCGCTCCGCTATAAAATGTTTAATTATAACGGTGATCCGGTAATCACCGATGAAAAATCCGGCAGGCTTTATACCTGGGAAGCCAGGAATATTCCTGCAGTTATAGAGGAATATGCAGCACCACCCTGGCATGAAATCACGACCAGTGTTTTTCTTGCCACTGAAAAATTTATGCTGGAAGATTACCAGGGCAGCAATGCCAGCTGGAAAGATTTTGGAAAGTTTATGTATGAGCTCAAAAAGGACAGGGATATCCTGCCGGACGATGTGAAACAAAAAGTGCATGAGTTAACAGGTGGCCTGGCTGATCCCCGGGAAAAGATCCGGGTATTATATGAATATATGCAGCAAAACACCCGCTATATCAGCGTACAGCTCGGGATAGGTGGCTGGCAACCCTATGATGCAAAATATGTGGCCAGTAAAAAATATGGCGATTGCAAGGCGTTGAGTAATTATATGTATTCCCTGCTTAAAGAAGCAGGTATCCGTTCCGTTTATACGCTGATCCGTTCCGGTGGCAATAATCAGTACCTGATGCCGGATATGCCCCGGGCGCAGTCCTTCAACCATGCCGTCTTATTCGTGCCGATTGGAAAGGATACTACATGGCTGGAATGCACATCGCAAACCAGTGCCACTGGTTATTTCGGGGGCGGTACTAGTAATCGCCTGGCGGTTGCGGTAGATGAAAACGGGGGCACCGTAGTCCGGACTCCCAATTAT
>DASUMO010000050.1:0-4638 GCA_036277695.1 Chitinophagaceae bacterium | reverse complement strand
TGTGCCAAACCCACGTCTTCCAACGCCTCGCTTACCATTTGGTTTACTTCCGCCTGTGAAATGCTGATCGAATGCCTTCGCAGGGGAAACTCCAGGTTTTCCCTCACCGTCATCGAATCGTATAATGCATTGCTCTGGAATAGAAAACCCACTTTCATTCTCACCTGGTCCAGTTCAGCATGATCAAGATCGGGAATATTTTGACCAAATACAATGATCCGGCCCTGGTCAGGTTGCAATAAACCAATAATGCATTTGATCAGGACGGATTTGCCGGAACCAGATTTTCCAAGCACCACCACATTTTCACCATCATGAAGGCGGAGATTAAAATCCACCAGCACTTTGTTTTCTCCAAAGCCTTTATATAGATGTTCAATTACCATCACGTCCCCGACCTCCTGGATGGGTCGCGAAGGCTGTTCTATTGTATATGTTTCACTCATATTCTTAATTCAAACCCAGTATATCGGTGATCTGTACTGCAACCAGGTCAATTACAAATATTAGGATGGATGACAGCACTACGGCTGAATTGGCGGATCGGCCCACGCCTTCAGTTCCTTTCCGTGAATGATAACCTTTATAACAGCCCACCACACCTACAGCAAATCCAAAGAAAAATGATTTGATAAATGCTGGCACCACATCTCCAAATGCCAGGTTATCGAAAACCTGTGTCCAAAACAAATCAAAACTGGTAACACCCCGGATATTCACGCCCAGGTAGGATCCATATAGTGAAATAGCGTCGCCCAGCATAACCAGCACGGGCAACATCAGGGTAGTAGCCAGCACCCTCGTCACCACCAGGTATTTAAAGGGATTGGTACCCGATACCTCCATAGCATCTATTTGTTCGGTGACTTTCATGGAACCCAGTTCCGCGCCGATACTGCTGCCGATCTTGCCGGCGAAAATCAGGGCAGTAATAACCGGCCCGATTTCCCTGACAATGGCAATACCCACCATGGCGGGTAATTGTGATTCCACACCATAATCCACTAAAGAGGGTCGCAGTTGCATAGTCAGTACCAAACCCATGATAAAACCAGTAAGTCCGACAAGCGGCAGGGATTTATAACCGATGATAAAACACTGGCGAAGGAATTCTGCGAATTCATAGCGTGGCCTGAACCACTGGGAAAGGAAGCGGCCTGTAAAACGGGAAAGATCGCCTGCCTCATCCAGCCATAGTTTCCAGTTTGCCGTGTTTATCATATATACAAAAGTGTAAAACAGTGCGCTCAATTGTAATGAAACCGGTCAATGGAGGATCTGATTATGGTCATTAAAAAAGGGTGAAGTCCCTGGGACATCACCCTTAGCCTGGCCGGTTCAAGGGATTAGCCAACATTAATAATACAATACAAGGGCAATCCGGGAATAAGCAGCGAGGACTCCTTCGTTTACGAATTCCACATCCCCGCCATTTGCCAGGACTTTTTCAATTACATCATCCACGGCATCCTTTATATAGAACTCGTTGGTTGGTGAATCATCCATGGGATGGATGCTATCCTTGTTCTTGCCCTGCCGCGCCGGGTACATATAGTTCTTTTCTACTACCAGAAGCCTTCCTTTTTTAGCGGATGCTTGTTTCCATACCTCCTGCATTCCGCTGGCCAGTTTATGAAGATCAGTGGCTTGTTCCAGTTGGCGCAACAGGTCTGTTTCCTTGACCCGCGCCCAGTCGGCTATATACGGTTGCATTGCCTGCAGCAATTCTTCCTCGGATGATTCCCCAAAATTGCCATGAATAAAACCGAGAATCCGGTTGGCATTATGGGTCAGTTTTTTAAAATGTCCTGTTGTCCGGGTCGTGCCCATTACAAAAACTGGCAGGGGATAAGCTTTCAATAGAATACTGAGGCCTTCATCGATATGCCGCATGAATTTATCGAGCATGATCTCCTTGCGCCGGGAAGGGTCGGAAAAATTAGCCACCCGCTGCGGGATATCATTTTTAAATGCAGCGACATGCTCGGGCAGGTTGGATACAATCCTGATAAACTGGTTTTGATTACCGAGGTAGGTTCGGCACTGTTTGCTGCTCAGGACCAGGAGCAGGTACTTGTGCATTTCTTTCTTGCTAAATACCAGGTCCCGGATCTCGAAAGAATCATCGATGATAATTTTTTCTTCAACCGGTATATCCAGGTAATATATTTTCTCCAGCACCGGTGAAGCAAAAATGGCGATACTTTTTTTATACGTGGTATAGTCAAGGCTTTTCACCAGCAAGCGTAAACGACGGAGCACAGCCAGGGCCTTGTCTTCCGTATAACTTACAAGCAACTCGCTTTCTACTCTGCCTAGCACAAGCTTTAGTTTATACTCGAGCTCATTTTTTAAAGACATTTTGGGCTCAAATGGCAGGATCAGTGAAACGCAGGGGATGTGCCCGCCTTTCACCAATATTTTATTTTCCTTTGGTAAAATACCGGTACCCATAGCGGGGAATTTGTATTGAAGTTATTCCCTTCCAATAGCTAGGCGACTGATCAATCTCAGCGCCTGGTTTGATTGTTCTCATACCTGGCCAATTTCCCCTGGGAGTGGTTTGATTTCACCCCTGGCAAGGGATTTAAACACATTTGAGAGTGTAAACAGGACCGGTTGGCTTTGTGGGAATGGTTTAACTTAGTAATAAATGAAAACTATGGAAAGCAATGCTGTTTATCCTGTACTGTTGAAAAGGTTCAGCGGGGAGCAATGGGAACCAGCTGAAGACAGGCTGGCTGTGGAAGAACCTTTAGCCATACAGCTATCTTATGTAAAAGACGGTGAGGCAACAGAAAAGACCATCGCCATAACCATGCGTACCCCGGGCCAGGATGCAGAATTGGCATTGGGTTTTTTATTTACGGAGTCCATTATCTCGGATTATAACCAGGTAGCTGCTGTAGAGCCGGGTCCGCAAACAGTTCTTGTAACGCTGCATGAAAATGAAGAACCTCAACTTCACCATAGTGAACGAAATTTCTATACCAGTTCCAGTTGCGGTGTTTGTGGGAAAACCAGTATCGCTGCCATCCGTTCCATCCCTACTTTTCCAGAAAATGCCGTTCAACTGCAAATCAGGACAGAATTGTTCTTTAACCTGGAAGAGGAATTAAAAAAACAGCAGGCATTATTTGTAAAGACCGGCGGCCTGCATGCTTCGGCCCTTTTCGATCTAAAGGGTAAACTGCTCATGTTTCGCGAGGATGTGGGCCGGCACAATGCCCTGGATAAACTGATCGGGGCCAGCCTGGTGGAAGGCAATTTGCCATTAAGCTCGGCAATTCTTTTACTTAGCGGGAGAGCCAGTTTTGAATTATTGCAAAAAGCAGCGATGGCTGGTATCAGGATTGTTGCCGCGGTAGGGGCGCCATCCAGTATGGCCGTCCAAGTTGCCAAAGAGGCCGGTATTAGCCTGGTGGGATTTTTGAAGAATAAAAGATTTAATGTGTATAGTGGAGAGGAGAGGCTGGTGGTGAATCGTGAGTCGTGAATCGTGAGTGGTGTTGGCTACCAGCTATTAGAATTTTGCATTTTGAATTTAAAATTTTGAATTTCGGAATTTAAGAAGCAAACGTTGTAGATTAATAATCTTAATGACCCAGTTAACAAATAAGATTCCGGGTGCTGAAAATCCCGAAACCCTGACCGGTTTTAAGAAAGGGAAAATAAAAAAATCGGCTGGCGGTTTAGTGGCAGTAGTTGAAACGGTAAAAAAAGTATGGGCGAATGCAGGCTTTTCGAGGGGGCTGAAGGCATTAAACCAATTAAATCAAAAACAGGGATTTGATTGTCCCAGTTGTGCCTGGCCCGATCCCGATGATGAGCGATCTGCATTGGGTGAATACTGTGAGAATGGTGCTAAGGCAGTTGCCGAAGAAGCCACCCTGAAAAAAATCGACGCTTCATTCTTTGCAAAACATTCGATTGATGCGTTAGCTGCATTAAGTGATTTCGAATTGGGTAAAAAAGGTCGTATCGCTGAACCGCTTTATCTGCCTGCCGGGTCGCGCCATTACCAGCCCATATCATGGGATCTTGCTTTTCTGCAAATCGCAACTCATTTAAATAAACTCTCTTCACCCAACCAGGCTATTTTTTATACTTCCGGGCGAACCAGTAATGAAGCCGCTTTTTTGTACCAGCTTTTTGTAAGGGAATATGGTACGAATAACCTGCCCGATTGCAGCAATATGTGCCACGAAAGCAGCGGCGTGGCGCTGGGTGAATCGCTGGGTATCGGGAAAGGCTCCGTTACCCTTGATGATTTTTACAAAACTGAGGTGATCATGATCCTGGGACAAAATCCCGGCACCAATCATCCCCGCATGCTCAGTGCCCTGCAAAAAGCCAAGACTAAAGGCGCAATGATCATTGCGATTAATCCTCTGCCTGAAACAGGTTTAATGGCATTCAGCAATCCCCAACAGGTAAAAGGTATGCTGGGGAGCGGCACTCCGTTAGCCGATATTTTTTTGCAGGTAAAGATCAATGGGGATATGCCCCTGCTCCAGGCCATGGCCTTACTACTATCAAGAGAAGAACAAAAAGATCCGGGTTCAGTATTTGATCTTTCTTTTATTGAAAACAATACCATTGGGTACAATGAATATTTACAGCATCTCCATTCACTCG
>DASUMO010000049.1:0-5434 GCA_036277695.1 Chitinophagaceae bacterium | reverse complement strand
ATTTTTGCCTTGCCGCTTAAACGGGATGAATTGATCTTTCCCTGTTCCGACAAATTAGTATGAACATCATGCAGGGTTGATCTGAATTTCTGCCATTCACCAAAGCGGTTCATTTGCTGGAGAAACAGGGTATGTTCCACCACCATCTGGTCCACTTCAGGGTTCGTTTTTCGGAGGTTTTCAAAATAGAGGCGTTCGTCAGGGTTCATTTCCCCGCGGATATAACGTTCTACTGCTTCCAAAACTTGAATATCACTCATCACCATTCCCGTTTTTATAGTGACTAAAAAAGATTTTTTTCAAACGCACCAGGCATTTGTATTTCTGATTTTTGGCATTGTCGGAATTGGTATAGCCAAAACTGCTGGCAATCTCCTGCATCGATCTTTTTTGCAGGTAATAAGCTTCCAGCAGGCTTTTACAGGGTTCACCCAGGCTGCCTATCGCCTTATTCATCATTTCAAATTCCGCGCTTCTTTGTTCATGCGATTCGATCTCTTCTTCCACGGGTACCAGGTTTTCCAGGGTTTCAGCCGGGACCAAATACCGGTTACTTTGTTGTAAACGTTTGAGCCATAATCTTCTGCAAACTGAATAGAGGTAGGTTTTGATTTGGCAGTTTAGTTCAAAATTCCCGGACCTCACTTTTTCATACAGGACGATCATAGCTTCCTGGAACACGTCTTTCGCATCATCTGTTGAGCCGTTATTGTTGATTATCAGGGCCTGAACCATATTATAGTTCTCCCTGTAGATAGTTTCAACCGACTTCGTTTCATTACGGGCTAGTCCTTGCAATAACGGTTTCTCGTTTGTCTCTTGTTTCACTAATCCAGTATTTAATACGGGATTTTAAAAATAGTAACCCGGGGGCATCTGGAAAAAAATATTAAAATTCCGGGTTACCTTTTCCCGATCCGGGTATAAAGAGCGAAATATTTCATACAAACTCAAAAAATCGCAACAAATGAAAAAGCTTTTTCTGGTCCTGGCTGTAGCTAGCCTTGGTTTTGTAGCCTGCAACAACGAAGCAGATACAAAAGCCGATACAATTGATTCTACTGCTGAAGCAACGAAAGATTCTATCGAAGTTACCTCTGATTCTCTTAAGGTCGCTGTTGATTCTTTAGCTGAAGCTCAGAAAGATTCTTTAAAGACTCCTTAATCAGGAAAAAAGGCAGGCAACAGGTTGCGGGGCCTGACTTCAAGATTTTATATGGCAAGCAATCGTTAGGGGCCATCTCGTATTCGGGATGGCTTTTTTCATTTCTCCAATTAAGATAACAGGGAGAGAAAACAGCTCTGCCCAGCCTGCAAAACATTAACTTTGCCGACTTATCGGCAAAACATTAAATTTTTACAAGTGGACCATTTCGGTGAATTAGGTATAGAAGAAGGATTATTACATTCCATTAAAGTCCTGGGTTTTACCCAACCCACCCCCATACAGGAAAAAGCAATCCCCGTATTACTGCAGGGAACCAAGGATTTTATAGGCCTGGCTCAAACCGGTACAGGTAAAACCGCAGCCTTCGGGTTGCCCCTGCTGCAATTGATCAGCAAAGCAGACCGTTTTCCGCAGGCGCTTATCATTTGTCCCACACGCGAACTCTGTTTACAGATCACCAGTGACCTGGATACATTCAAGCAAAAAAAAGAGCATATCAGTATAACCGCTGTTTATGGCGGAACTTCCATTACCCAGCAGATCCGGGATCTTAAAAAAGGAACCCATATTGTAGTGGCTACCCCTGGCCGTCTGATCGACCTGATCGAGCGTAAGGCCATCAACCTGGAAAAAATTCAATACGTGGTATTGGATGAGGCGGATGAAATGCTAAATATGGGCTTTAAGGATGATATTGAATTTATCCTGCAAAATACTCCCAACCGGCAAAGTACCTGGTTATTCAGCGCCACCATGCCCCCTGAAATCCGTCAGGTGAGCAAACGGTATATGAGTAAACCATTTGAAATTACAATTGGAAAAACAAATGCAGGCGCTGCAAATATTGACCATCAGTATTATCCCACCCAGCACCACAACCGCTACGAGGTCTTGAAAAGGATCATTGATTTCAACCCGGGAATTTATGGGATTGTATTTGCCCGAACCAAGGCGGATACCCAGGATATCACGGAACGGCTGACAAGGGAGGGTTATGATATTGATGCCATACATGGGGACCTGACGCAGCAGCAAAGGGACAAGGTGATGGGTCTTTTCCGTGACAGAAGTATCCAATTACTGATCGCAACCGATGTTGCCGCCCGCGGTATCGATGTAACCGGTATCACCCACGTGATCAATTATGAATTGCCGGATGACGTTGAAGTCTATACGCACCGTAGTGGCCGTACCGGCCGCGCAGGTAAAAGTGGTATTTCCGTCTCCATTATTACACCCAAAGAAATCTACAGGCTTCGTCAAATTGAAAGGATCCTGAATGCCAGGGTCCATAAAATGGATATTCCCAGCGGAAAGGATGTATGCCGAAAGCAATTTTTCCATTTTATAGATAAAATGCTGCAGGCAGACATCAGCCATGGCGAATATGAAACCTATGTTCCCTTATTGCAGGAAAAATTTGCGGCAATTGACAAGGAGGAAATCCTGCAAAGGGTAGCGGCCCTTGAATTTGACCGGTTCTTAAAGTACTATGAAAATGCTGCCGACCTGAATATCCGCGAAGAGAAAAGGATGGAAAGAGGAGTCAGGATTGAAAAGAGTTTTCAGCGCGATACCCAGGGGAGAAGATTTGCTGGCAACGGAAATTACCAACGCTTGTTTGTAAACCTGGGCACGAAAGATGGTTTCTATAAAGCCAGTTTTTTGCAGTTTATCCTGGATATGAGTGAGCTAAAGAAGGAAGTGTTGGGGCGTATTGATATGAAGGAGATGAACAGTTGGGTGGAAGTGGATGCTGCTGCAGCCAAAAAAATGATCAAGGCAATTGATGGAAAGAATTTCCGGGGCCGTAAGATCAGGATGAATGATGCGGAAACAGGAGGTGGCAGGAAAAAAGGATTCTGAGAAACTCCATTTTATTTAAAAAATAAGAAAAAATAATTGCGGGGATTCTTTGCATAAGCTATATTTGTCACATGTCGATTGCAAAAATATATTTTGGTTTCTTTTTTTATTACTTCTTTTTTGGAAAGAGGCCGGGTATGCTTTTGTTGACAAAAAAGTAGAACAACTAAAAATCAACATAAGAGTCCCGGCCAGACAGGCCGGGATTTTTTTTTGAAGAACATAATGAATTCGTAAAAATCCGGGTATGGGATCAGTTCGAACAGCCGTTATTCCAAAAAGTGGTCCTTCGAAAAAGGAAAAGGGATGGGCTATCCAGGGCTATGAAGGCAGCTTTCACCAGGTGGCTGCCCAGTATTTTTTAGGAAAGCAAGTCAATATTATTCCCTGTGCCAATTTCCGGGATGTGATCCGGGTTGCAGGTAATAAAAAAGAAAGCCAGGGAGCCGTGATGGCGATTGAAAATTCCATTGCCGGGAGTATACTGGCCAACTATAATCTTTTACAAAATTCAAATCTCAGCATCGTTGGAGAAATTTATTTGCAGATCCGTCAGCACCTGCTGGTGAACCCGGGTGTTAAACTCGAAGATATCCGGGAAGTGCATTCCCATACGATGGCCCTGCAGCAATGCTATGATTTCCTCGACAGGCAAAACTGGAAGCTGGTTGAAACGGATGATACTGCCTTAAGTGCGAAACAGGTTCACCAGCATAAAAGCAAACATATTGCTGCCATAGCCAGTAAGCTGGCTGCAGAATTATTCAACCTGGAAGTGCTGGCACCCAATATTCATACGTTGAAGAATAATTACACCCGTTTCCTTGTATTACAACAGGAAGACAAAGCCCTGCCAGTGGAGGAGGCCAATAAGGCTTCGCTCAATTTCCATACTGATCATTCCCGCGGCAGCCTGGCCCGGGTGTTGACAAAAATTTCGGACGGTGGAATCAACCTGAGCAAACTGCAGAGTTTTCCCATACCGGGCAGTGATTTTAAATACAGCTTCCATGCCGATATGGAATTTGATTCTACGGATCAGTTCAAGGCTGTAATTGACTCGATCAGGCCCTTGACAGAGGAATTGAAAGTGTATGGTGTTTATAAAAGAGGAATCTGGAAATAAAAGCAAAGCTCAGAGCTCGAAGCTTAATAAAAGCAATCATGAAGACAAGCAAGCGGTTAAAAGGAATTGGTGAATATTATTTCTCGCAGAAATTGCGGGAAATCGAAGGGCTTAACAAGGCCGGGAAGAATATTATTAACCTGGGCATCGGCAGCCCGGACCTGCCACCACATCCCGATGTGATAAAAGTATTACAGGAGGAAGCGGCCAGGCCAACTACTCATTCCTATCAAAATTATAAGGGCTCTGCTTTGTTAAGGGAAACAATCAGTAAATGGTATAAAGAATGGTATGACGTAAAACTGGATCCTGAAACAGAGATCCTACCGCTGATCGGTAGCAAAGAAGGGATCATGCATATATGTATGACTTACCTGAATAAGGGTGACGAAGTGCTGGTGCCCAACCCGGGTTATCCTACCTATCGAAGCGCAGTGATGCTGGCCGGCGGAAAATATATTGAATACCGGTTAAACGAAAAGAATAATTACGAGCCGGATTTTGGGAAGTTGGAAAAAAAGAACTTGAAGAGAGTAAAACTAATGTTTGCCAATTATCCCCAAATGCCCACTGGTCAATTACCGTCAAAAGAACTCTTTACGAAGCTGGTTGACTTTGCCAGCAAACACAAGATCCTGGTAGTGCATGATAATCCCTACAGTTTTATCCTGAATGAATCACCCAGGAGCATTATGAGTACGAAAGGGGCCATGGATTGGGCGATTGAATTGAACTCCCTGAGCAAGTCGCATAATATGGCCGGCTGGCGGGTGGGGATGCTTTGTGGAGCCAAACAAAGGATTGAAGAAGTATTGCGTTTCAAAAGTAATATGGACAGCGGGATGTTCTTGCCGGTTCAACTGGCCGCGGCCCATGCTTTATCATTGGGGAAGGATTGGAAGGATCAAGTCAACAGCAGTTATAAAGTAAGACAGGAAAAAGTTTTCCAGTTATTGGATTCCCTGGGTTGTACCTATAACAAGGAACAAGCTGGTTTATTTGTATGGGCCCGCGTGTCTGCTTCGTATAAATCAGGGTATGAGTTGAGTGACGAAGTATTATACAAAGCCAATGTTTTCATTACGCCCGGTGGCATCTTCGGGGATGCCGGGAATAAGTATATCCGGGTTAGTTTATGCAGCAGTATTGAAAAATTGTCTGAAGCCATGGAAAGGATACAGTTAAACCTGACTAATTGATCAAAGAAATAAAAAACATGTTACGAAAGAAAATAGCCATTGTTGGAGTAGGCCTGATCGGGGGTTCGCTGGCCA
>DASUMO010000048.1:0-6386 GCA_036277695.1 Chitinophagaceae bacterium | reverse complement strand
TCCAGGGTCCACCGGTCCAGGCTGCGCCCAAATCAAAGAATTGAACAACCTGGAAGTTGCGGAGAAAAGCATTGTTGATGGGTTTGTTGAAAAAGGTGGAGAATACAGGCACTCTTATTTCACTATTTACCACCAGCGAATTATTTCCATTGGATACGTTTTGAGGGAAACCACGAAGGTTTACCGCCAGCGACTGGTAAGCATAACGCTGTGCCGGATCAGGGGGATTGGCATCATTGAATTTTGGTGAGAACCAATTGTCAACTCCTCCCAGGTAATACACCACTTTTTGCTCGCCCCAGGAATAATCACCTGCTGCTCTTACGGCCCAGATCAGGTTGCGGTAAATCGGTAAATAATGGCGCGCATCAAAACCAACATTAAAGAGAAAACGGCCTTCGGTACTGCCCAGGTCACTTAATTGGGTGAATACATCGGTAAAAATCTTGTACCGCAGTCCATGCCAGATATTACTCGCGGGGTTAATTGAATTGTCATAAACATACTCCATGCTCATTTGGCCATAAGCACTCTTGATATCCGGTTCCTGCAGGGATATACGTCCTACCGAGCTGATCACGATCCTGTTGAAACGGGGACCCACAGTAGCCCGCAGGCTCCTGATCCGGTCAAGCGGGTATTTGAGGTTGACCAGGTAATAAGATTCATAGTTTTTCGCTTCAAACACGCCATTGTTCTTGGTTACGCCAACACTATTACTGCTGCGGAAATAAGTAATGCCCCAGTCCAGGCGTTTGCGCTGGTTGGTGAAATTGAATAACACATCGTTATCTACCAGGTTCGAAGCCAGGCGTATACCCCCGGTGAACTTATAGTCTTCAAAAAGGTCCGAAGTACCCATCCTGATCAGCCCATTGAATGAATTTCCATTCGAGAGGTAAATTGGACCCGCTCCACCGCCGTAGGGCTGGAATTTATTAATGGTTAAGACAGTGTTATTGAAACCCGATACAACATAATCTGTAAAATATTTAGGAGGCCGGTACTCATATAATTTGGCTTTCCGGAGAACGGGTTCTTTTTCCTCGCGTACAACACCCACTACCTGGCCCTGCTGGGTGGTACTGTCTTTTTTATCATCCTCGAATTCTGTTTGAAAGAAATCCGTTTGCTTTTTTGTTGTATCCGGGGTTGATGGTGAAAAAGGAGCCGTCCTTCCCGTTGCTTTCTTTTCTTCTTCGATCAGTTTGCGCATGTATTCTGTGGGGCGGGCAGAAATATTCCGGCGGCGTAAAGTATTTTCATCCACTTTGAGCCGGTACAATAATTTCACATCGCCCAGTTTCACCACTTCACTGACCTGTTGGTTGTCGCCGGCTACCCGGGTCTCGAGCAGGCTGCTCTGGTAATTGGTCAGGGGAAAAACATAGGCCGAATCATTGGTAATGGATACAAAACCTACTGAATCGATATCTGTTTTCTCCCAGGCTTTCAACACGCTGTCCACTTCGGCCGGGGGTGGGTTGCGCAATACTTCATCCCCGATAAATACCAGCGTGTCAAGTCCCGCCCTTTCTGTACGGAAGAAGCCTGCATAACGGTTATGTATACCATTCTCATCGCTTACAAAAGTGAAATGCGAAGTATTATACTGGGAAGGAAAGCGGGCATTGCCGAAACGCAGGTCGCTAAGCTGTGATATCTGTTTGAAATCCGAAGTATTCCAGTTGTCAACGAGGAAAATATTATACCGGTCGAGCAACAGCGAATCATCACTGCTGGCAGCCGTTGCGGAGGGACGATTACTGGCAAAAATGATCCCTGTCTTATTGGGGAATGCTACAAAAGAAGGATCCAGGTCATCATATACATCATTGGTAACCTGGTCAATGGACTGTTTATCTATTTTATAAACAAAAATATCGGTTTGCCCGCTGCGGATACCGCTCATTAGCAGGGTATTATTGTCCAGCATGTATTTCATATCCTGCACCTGGTCAAACATGGGCAATTCCTGTTTCACCGTTTTAATTCGGTTCACCACATCATATACAAATAATTTAATTTTTCCTTCATGGCTGTATAAGACCGCCAGCCTTGTGCCTTTGCCATCCCAGGCAAGAATAGGGTAATTAGGATTTTTTTCCAGCTCCCGGGTACGGGCCCCAAACTTCAACAGCACTTTGCGGTTCACAAAATTTTCCATCAGCACCACTGAATAAATACCCTGTTTGAATTCAACCACTGCATAGGTAAAACTGCGGGGAACCGGGTTCGCGTTAAAGCGGATAAAATCTTTCTTCCCGATCACTTCACTTACTGAAAGCTGGCCTTTGGGGCTGTTGCGCCGGGTACGCAGGTCTTTAAAATAGGCTTGTGGCACCTCGAGCATAAAATCCCGGAGCACTTCCTTGAATTTTTTCTTGGCCAGTTTCTGAGAGGCATTGTTCAGGTTGCGGTAAATGCGGGAGAGATATAGAAAATAGGTCACTTTGTTTTTTCCATACTTATCGGCTATATATTTCCAGAAACCATGGCCGGCCAGTAAGGGTTTCTCAAAAGCGAAATGATAAAAATTACTGTATTTGCCGGACAATAATGCCGAACGCAAATCATCGTCCAGGCTCGTACTCCAGTTTTCTGCTGCATAAGCAATATAGCCATCAACCAGCCATTGAGGCAGGTCGAGCAGCGCCTGGTTGGCGGCAAATTCTCCCAGGTCATCGCCAAACAGTACGTTATCAACTAATATCTTGGCGATACCCTGGCGGATCTGGCGACGGAGATTTTCATGGTTGCCATCAAAAAAGACCAGCATTTTATTGTTAACCAGTTTGGTCACCCCACCGGTATTTTGCCAGTCAATATTCATCCCGATATTGGATTGCTGCATTTCGTCGAAATTGTTGTACACAACAATATTCGCCCGGCGTTGCAGGCCATATTCCACAAATTCTTCGATGCTGGCCAGTTCATTTTCCGCGATCTGGGCAGTGTATTTACCCAGGCCCAGTCCATCCTGGCTGAAATAGGTATTGAAATTATCTGTCTGGTAATATTTCCAGTTGAATTTCTGGTATTGCAACCTGTTTTTTCCAAACTCTACTGTACTGACCTGCCCGGCGGAATCCAGGGTAAGGAGTAGCAAACAAGTGGCGATAAGGCCTGATATTTTCTTCATAGAATCTTTCAGTTTCGAATCTGTTAATCGTTATTTCCAGGTCCAACGAAGCCTTTGTTCATCGGAGATATGAAATTTAACACTACAATATTAAGATGGATCGATGACTGTTGAACCCAATGGGGCTTCCATTCATATAAATTCCGGCCCGGGGCAGCATGGCCCGGCCGGTAATCGACATTATATTTACAGTCTTGATCCGTCCTGTTTTTAAAAGTACGAAAAAACCTTCCATGTTAACCGTAACGACATACACCTTTAACCCCGTCGAGGAGAATACATATGTCCTTTATAACGAACAAAAGGAGTGCTGCATTATAGACCCCGGCTGTTATTTTCAGCAAGAAAGGGACGAATTAAAAACGGGCCTCGAAAAACATGGCCTGGTACCGGTTTTATTGCTTAATACACATTGCCACCTGGACCATGTTTTCGGCAATCAATTTGTGCACAAGCAATGGCAATTAAACCTGCACCTGCATGAAAAGGAAAAAGCGGTATTGGATTTTGCTCCCCAGTCGGCCAGTATGTGGGGGCTGTCTTTTGACAATTATGAGGGACCTTTGGTTTATTTGAAAGAGGGAGAAATTATCAGGATCGGGGAAGATATATTAGAAATTTTATTCACCCCCGGACATTCCCCGGGAAGTATTTCATTTTATCACCAGGCAGGAGGCTTTGTGATCGGGGGTGATGTATTGTTTAACGGGAGTATCGGCCGTACCGACCTGCCCGGGGGTGATTATGCCACGCTGGTCAACAGCATCCAAACCCGCTTCTTTACCCTGCCGGATGAAACCCGGGTTTATTCCGGCCATGGACCCGTTACCACAATCGGATTCGAAAAAATGAATAACCCTTTTGTCAAATTATATTAACGACCTACCAGTCGGCCCAGGACAGGCAATTTGCTGAATTCTCTTTTCTCTACCTGTAAAACAAACAATGCAAAAGCTGCCAGCAATACCAGGCCTGTTATATGGTTTATCCAAACAGCATCAGCAAAATAACGGACTAAATAATGTATGCCGAATAAAAGAATACAGATAACAATATAAGCCAGCAGTTTTTTCCAGGCATAGGGTATGGGATAATAACGCTGGCCCAGCAGGTAACTGGTCACCATCATAAATCCATAACAGAGCAGGGTGGCGATGGCACAGGCCATATAACCCCAGATAGGAATAAAAAGCCAGTTAAAGATAACCGTGATAGCTGCTCCACCCAGGGTAATCCAGGCCCCGGTAATATTGCGGTCAGTTAACTTATACCAGACCGAGAGATTATAATAAACCCCCAGGAATATCTTGGCCACCATCAGCAGGGGCACCACTTTCAGCCCGGTATAATATTCCGGGTGTGCAGTTCCCATAAAATATTTCCAGAGATCGAGGAATAGGACTACTGCCAAAAAACACAGACAACAGGCGATCACAAAAAACTTCATGACCCGGGCATAGGTTTTGGCGGCATTTTGATCCGTGGATTGCTTGAAGAAAAAAGGTTCGGCACCCAGCCGGAAGGCCTGGATAAAAAGCACGATCAATACAGCAAGTTTATAGTTAGCCGAATAAATGCCAGACTGCGAGTAGGCCTGTTCAGTTGTGCCCGGGTAGAGTTTCAGGATCATAAAGCGGTCAATCATTTCATTCACCATACCCCCGAAACCTACAATGATCAACGGCCAGGAATATCGCATCATTTCTTTCCAGAAACCCCAATTTACCCTGAACCGGACCTGGAAGAACTCTTTTGACAACAGCAGCAGTGTAACAGCGCTGGCAGCCAGGTTGGCCAGGATCACATAACCCAGCCCAATTGATGGCTGGTAAAGAAACCCCAGGAAACTATCCGGGTCGGCGTTTTTGCAAACGATGAGGAAGAAAACAACCAGGCCGATATTGATCAGTATATTGATGATTTTGATACTTGCATATTTGATGGGTCTTTGATGCTGTCGCAGGCGGGCGAAAGGCATTACGCAGAGGGTGTCGAGTGCGACTATCAGGATCACCCAACTGATCCATTCCGGGTTAGCGGGGATTTCCAGGTAAGCCGCGATATCGGCACTGAGCAATAGCAGCAAGCCCGTAAGAATAACGGTGCTGAAAAGAATAGAGGTTGAGCAGGTATTATATACTTTCTGTTCATCATGCAGGGTAGAAAAGCGGAAATAAGAAGTTTCCTGCCCATAAGTAAAAATGATATTCAGGAAAGCGGCAATGGCAAACAGGGTGGAAATTTTACCGTAGGCAGCCGATGCGAAAATGGTTGCCAGCAGGGGGGTGAGCAGGTAATTGAGAAAGCGTCCGAAAATGCTGCTCGTACCATACCAAAATGTTTGACCCGCCAGTTTTTTGATGCTGCTCAAAGGATTGGAAATTTCTCAGCAAATGTAATTGTTGCTTAGCCAAAAAACGAATTAGTGATTGCAGGCCTGCCCACGCTTTAACAGGAATGCAACGCATATAGGCTTTCTTTTATCTTTGTAAAAACGAACGTTATGAGAAAGAAAGTTTTTTACCTTTTCCTTTTTCTTTTTACTGGAATGTCGGCATTTAGCCAGGCCTATGAAGGTAGCATCGAGTACGATAAGAAGAAGCAACAGGCTTTTATGATTGATTATAACTATCCGCCAGAGTCGGTAGAAGCGGCGATTGTTCAGAAAATGGAAAGTATGGGATACAAGGCCAAAGAGGAAAAAGGCATTTTCAATAAGGATAAGGGATTCATAATTTTTAAAGGCGCGTTTATTCCTGATATCAGCCCCAGCAGCATGGATTATATTGTTAAAGTGGAGCGCAAGAGCCGCAGGGAAAAAGATGAATCGGTGATTTATATGATCATCATGAAAGACGGCAATAACGCCAAAGATGGTTTTGAAGCAGAAGATGTGAGCAATGCCAAACGTTTTCTCAATGATCTTTTACCCAATGTGGAAGCTTCGCACCTGGAATTCCAGATCAGGGCCCAGGAAGATGTCGTAGTGAAGGCGGAAAAAAAATTAAAAAACCTGCAGGATGATAAAAAAGATATGGAGGAAAAAATAAGGAAGCTGCAGGACGATATCAAGACCAATGAAAAAAACCAGCAGAATACCGAACAGGAGATAGCCAACCAGAAAACCGCGCTGGAGGCATTAAAGGGCAAAAGAAAATCCTGATCAATCTGTCGGGGCGCTAAAACGGGGTTCACTGATAAAACTGGAATCGGTGAGGGTCCGCAGGAAAGCCGCCAGGTCGGA
>DASUMO010000047.1:0-13575 GCA_036277695.1 Chitinophagaceae bacterium | reverse complement strand
ATCTTCCTCTTTTTCTCCCGGTTTGATCAGTCCTGCTTTAGTTGGAGTAGACAATTCCAGGTTTACTTCATCGCTGTCGGCAGCCGATAACATTTCGATCAGGAACTTCGCATTAAAAGCGATCATCAGGTCTTCTCCATTGTACTGGCATTTCATCCTTTCGTTTCCTTCGAAACTGAAATCCACATCCTGGGCAGCCAGCTGCAATTCACTGCCACTGATGCTAAGCGCCACCTGGTTGGTACTCTTATTACTGAAAACGCTCACTCTTCTCAGGGCGCTTTGAAAATCATTTTTATTCACCGTTAAGCGGTAAGGGTTATCAGCGGGGATAACCACTTTATAATCCGGGAAACGGGCATCGATGAGGCGGCAGCTCATTTGCGTAGTGCCGTGCTTTACAAATAAATGATTATTATTATAACTCAGGGTTATTTCATCGTCATTGGCTGGAATCGCTGCTTTCAGCAGGTTGAGCGGTTTGCGCGGAACAATAAAAGAATCGGTCTTGGGGCATTTTACATCGGTCCTTTTATAACGAACCAGCCGATGGGCATCCGTGGCAACGCATTGCAAGGCTTTCTTATCCAGCTCAAAGAAAACACCGGTCATTGCCGGGCGCAGATCGTCATTGCTGGTAGCAAAAAGGGTTTTATTGATTGCGGTTACCAGGGCATTGGCCGGCATGTTAAACGATGTTGTATCATCGGCGGCGGGCTCCTTGGGAAAATTATCAGGGTTTTCACCCATTACTTTATACTTCCCGTTATCGCTGGTGATCTCGATCCCGAAATTTTTATCAATGTTAAAGGTGAGGGGTTGGTCAGGAATATTTTTCAGTGAATCCAGGAGGATGCGGGCCGGGATACAAACCTTACCGCTGTCCTTGGCTTCAACATCCAATTGCACCCGCATCACGGTTTCAAGATCGGTAGCAACCACGGTGAGCTTATTCTTTTCCACTTCAAACAAAAAATCCTCCAGGATGGGCAATACCGTATTGGCATTGATCACCCCGGCAATATGCTGCAGTTGTTTCAATAAAGAAGAAGACGATACGATAAACTTCATCTGTAATTGGTTTGGGCGAAACTACGGTTTTTTAATTTACAGCCAACACTTTAAAGAGCCGGAAACGGTCGCTGGAATGGGTTCTTCCGGCCTGGCCGCGGACCCCGAATCCGGGTCCTCTTCTTTGTTTGTATCTTGCTTTTATCAAACAATCTGCATGCTCGAAAAACTATTCGGCAGGGGTTCAAAGAAAAAAGAAGAATCACAGGCAGGACCCGCCATTCATTTTGGACGTTATTCGGATAATAATAAACCTGTGGCCAAAATCAACCGCTGGACCGATGCCGATAATTTGTTCAAGGATAAAAGATATCCCGAAAGCCTGGATGCTTTTTTTGAATACCTGCGGGATGACTCCATTCCAAATGTGGATTACCAGCGACAGGGTCCTGAAGGGCGCTTTTCCATTTACCAGGGTTCCAAAATCGTAAGGGGAATGTTTGACCAGGAACATGTGCAGGCCGAAGTGACGCTGGCCCGTATGCCCCAACCCTCCACCCCCGTGATGCGTCGCTTGCTGGAAATGAACTTTTCTCTTTATTACAGCCGGTTTGCCCTCGATAATGACCGGCTTTGCATGCGTTTTGATACAGACCTGGAAACCGCCAATCCTACCAAACTCTATTATGGACTGAAAGAACTAGCCACCCGGGCCGACAAACAGGATGACCTGCTGGTGCAGGATTTCAGTATACTGGAAACCATCGACAGCGGGCATATCACGGAAATACCGCTAAACGAAAAAGAAGTGAAGTTTGCTTATTTCCGGCAATGGATCCAGGAAACACTGGAAGCAGTGGCCTCCGTCGATGCTGATAAATTTTCCGGCGGCAATGCCTATATGTTACTGGCCCTCCTGTTCCGGATCGACTATTTACTCTCACCGGAAGGGAAATTGTTGCGGGAACTGGAAAAGATCGCGGGCATCTATTTTACCCGGGAAGAACGCCCCGCCGTTGAAAAGAACCGGGATATGGTGGAGGCATTTAAAAAACTGTTGTTGATACCCCAGGAAGAAATATTCAGCAACCTGTTCCGCTCAAAATATACATTTTCCATCGTAGCTCCCCAGCCCTATAAAACCGTCACCGATTCTATTCATAATACCAACCAGAACATCCCCTGGTACCGCGACAATAATTATCCTTTTATCGCCACCCAGGTTGCGGAATATGGCATAGCGTTTTGTCAGTATTCCTATAGCCTGCCCAAAGTGATAACGGAATTCTTTCATTTATTTATGATGATCAATTACGCTGCTTATTTCCGCTCGCTGGGATTTACGGAAAGTTATTATGACCCGCAAACCAACCAGTTCAATTCATTAAGTATTATCAATGCGATCAAAGAAATTCAGGATCGCTGGAAAGATAAATATCCCCATATGGATTTTAAAACACAGAACCTGCGTTTTGATAATATGGTCAATTTTGATTTTAGTTTTACCAATGAACTTGAATTTTTAAATATGGATAGCAAATAGGCTAATGATTTGTCTATAGCTATCGTTAACCCAACTACGAGCTTCATGGATCCGCAACAAATAATCGGGCAGTACCAGCAGGCAATCATCCAGATCGCCACACCGGGTGGTGCGGGCACGGGTTTTTATGTAAAAGAGTTCAACCTGATTGTTACCAATAATCATGTTGTATCCGGGCAGGGAGAAGTAACCATTGCGGGCAAGGCTTTTGAAAAACAACTTTCGAAAGTATGGTATACTGACCCTAAGCATGACCTGGCCTTCCTGCAAGCCCCGGCTGATATTACATTGCCTGAGATTAAACTGGGCCGCTATGAAGAATTGAAAGACGGCGACCAGGTGCTGGCTATTGGCCATCCCTATGGGTTAAATTATAGCGCTACCCAGGGCGTTATTTCCAAGGTGGACAGGATCCGCGAAGGTCTAAAATATATACAGATCGATGCGGCCATTAATCCCGGTAATAGCGGGGGCCCGCTGGTGAATTTAAAGGGAGAAGTGATAGGCGTGAATTCTTTTATTATTCGTGGTGGGGATAATTTAGGTTTCGCCCTGCCCGTCGTTTACCTGCGGGAAGCTTTGCAGATTTATGAACCTTACCGGGGACAAGCTTCTGCGCGCTGTGCCAGCTGTGGTTTCCTGGTAACAAAAGCAAATATTGACTCGGGTAAATACTGTCCCAGTTGTGGTACCGAAATACAATTGCCCGAAATACCGGAGAAAGAAGCTGAACCGGTGGGCACGGCTAAAACAATTGAGGAAATCCTGAAAGAATTGGGTAAAAACGTGCGGCTGGCCCGCGAAGCTATCAACAAATGGAGTGTGAAAGAAGGTTCGGCAAAAGTGAGGATTACGTATAACCCCGAAAACTTTTTTATTGCCGGCGATGCCTATCTCTGCCAGATGCCGGCCGATGCGGCCAGGATAAAACCACTTTACCAATTCCTGCTGCGGGAAAATTACCAGGTAAAGGGATTGGTCCTGAGTTGTGTGAAACAGGACATCGTGCTCAGTTGTATTCTATATGATCTCGATATGAACAAAGAAAACGGCGTGGAAATGTTCCGCTATCTCTTCCGCCAGGCGGATCATTACGATGATGTGTTAAAAAACGAATATGGTTGCCTGGCCCGGCTCGAAGAATAAAGGGTCAGATTCCAGGAATCATAGCCCAAATCTCAAAAAATTATAAAGACCAAGCTATCCTAACAAGGCTCGTAGCTCGCAGCTCGCAGCCATTGTTGTCCGGTAAAAAAGTAAACTGCCGCGACCAAAGTAGTTCTTTCATCGCGGTCCGGATCAATTTTATTAAAGGCATACCCGGGGTGTTACCGCGTGCTTCAGCTCGCGGACAAGCAGCTTATAAAACTGCCTGGCTTTAGCCAAAATTAGGTTTAGGCTCAAGCCTTGTTTGATTGTAGTACTCTGGGCCGGGATTTCACTTTATTTTCTGGTCCACTAAAATCATCGATAAGAAATCGCTAAGAAAGACTCCCTCTTAACAGGTATCGGACAATACTGGCTCGCAGCTTTTTACTTGATTAACTTTGCTGCATGTTCTATCCCTCTTCGCTTACCAATGAACAGGCCCTGCAAAAGCTGCGGCATTTTTGCGGTTACCAGGAGCGTTGCCATTTCGAGGTAAGAGAAAAACTTTATAAACTGGGGGTTAAGAAATCTGAACAGGATGCTCTCATTGCGACGCTGATCGAAGAAAATTACCTGAACGAAGAACGTTTTGCCATCGCTTTCGCCAGCGGAAAATTCAGGATCAATGAATGGGGCCGGATCAAGATCAAACATGAACTGCGGCAGCGACAGGTCAGTGATTATTGTATTAATAAAGCATTAAAACAAATTCCCGCTGCAGAGTATAAATTATTGCTTTTAAAACTGGCTAAAGAGAAATATAACTCACTCAAAAAAGAAACAGGGATCATGCGGAAAAAGAAAACCATGGATTTTTTAGCCGGCCGGGGATTTGAGGGGGAATTGGTAATGGGGGTACTGGCTGAGCCAGCTTTTAATGATCGTAGCTGATCACCCGGGTGACTTTCCAACCCTCATTTGTTTTTTTCCAGATCATGATATTTTTGAAGACTCCGCAATCATCAGCCCCGTTTTCCTTATGGCAAAAACGGTGCAGGCAGGTTTCTACTGCACCATAGCCCGGGATGGGGTACACTTCAAGGCTTTCTTTCAACAACTCGCGGCGTAGCCCGTTGGTTTTATTATTTTCAAAAAGCTGAACGGATTTTTTCCTGGTTATTTCAAAATCGTCAAGTCCGCCTTTATCGTGATAAAATTCCAGGTCTTCTGAAAAGAACATCATCAGGCTATCGGTGCTGTGCCGGTTAAAAGCATCGAACATGAGGCTGTCCATGCGCAGGATTTCCAGGTAGAGAACGCTGTCAGCCGGTTTATACATTTCTTTGGTATTGACCGGCTCTTTTTCATCGGAGAAGATGGATGGCTTTTTATGATGACAGGCAGCGGCAAGGATGAGTAGCCCCAGGATAAAACTGTATGTTTTTTTCATTTTATATGTTGGATGTAGTCCGGGAATATGTTATAGTTGGGGGAAAGTTAGGTGATTCAAATTCAGCAAGCAAGGAACCATGAATTTTGCTCCACTTTTTTTCAGGAAAAAAGAGGAAAATGAATGTTCAATGAGTATAAATCAAGCAGACTAACTGAATTGGTAAAGCTGGTAATTCGTTAAATGTAATAATTTAGCCATTCTAATTTTTATCCATGTCAACGCTTAGCGTCACCGTCATTCAAAGCCATCTTTTTTGGGAAGATAAGGCGGCCAATCTCCGGATGTTTGAAGAAAAAATCCTGGGCATCCGGGAACATACGGAGATCGTGTTGTTGCCGGAAATGTTCAGCACGGGCTTTAGCATGCAACCGGAATTACTGGGCGAAACCATGGAGGGTGAAACCCTGCAATGGATGAAAAGGATAGCTGCTGAAAAAAAAATCATACTGGCAGGCAGTGTGATCATCCGCGACAAGGATGCATCGGGGGCAAGCGTTTATTTTAATCGTCTTATATGGATGCTTCCTACCGGCCGCTATGGAATTTATGATAAACGTCATCGCTTCGCCTTTGCCGGGGAAGACCTGCATTATACTGCGGGAAATAAGAGACTGATTGCTTCCGCAAAGGGATGGAGAGTCAATTTATTGGTCTGTTATGATCTTCGTTTTCCGGTCTGGGCCCGGCAAAATCCTCATTCTTCAGAGGGAAATGGGAAAGCGCCGGAATATGACCTGTTGGTTTATGTGGCCAACTGGCCGGAGCGGAGAATAGAGGCCTGGAAGACTTTATTGCAGGCCCGGGCTATCGAGAATCAATCCTATGTTATCGGGGTGAACAGGGTTGGTAAGGATGGGAATGACATTACTTATAGTGGCGACAGCATGATCGTTGGACCAATGGGTGAAATTCTTTACCAGAAAAACGGGCAGGAGGATATTTTTACGATCACCCTTGATAAAACGGTGCTTGAATCAACCCGGGAAAAATATCCTTTCTGGAAGGATGCAGATGAATTTAAGATCCTGGCGGAATAAAGACAAATGAAAAATTCAAAATGCAAAACCATTCCCACTCATCACTCACGACTCACGATTTACGACAAATATTAACCCGCGTTTAAGGCCGCCTGTTTACTTTTCTTATCCGCTTCAATCAGCTCCATCACTTTTTCCAGTTTGAAATCAGCTGCGCGGCGGATGGCGGGTGTGGTAGGAAGCGCTTCTACCTCCGGTTGAACACCCCGGCCATTCCTGGGAGCATTTTTATCAATGACAACCCGGAACATGGGTAATCCAAAGCGAACCCCGGTTTCCGGTAGTGTTACATCCGGGCGAAACCAGGCTGAATTGCCATAAGCACCACCACCTGTTTCTTCGCCTACCACCGTTACATTATCCTGTTTAATAACAGTTGAAACGAACAAAGTTGAGGCGGAAAAAGAATTTCCCCCGGTGATGATATATACTTTCCCGTCAAAATGATTATTCCTTTTAGGTTTGAAATAATGCCGTTCGTAATATCCAAAATGATAATTCCCGTCTCTTTTCTTTTTAGTGATAAAGACCATAAAGAGCTTATACCAGAAAATATGTTTGATATAACGTCCATGCGGGCTTTTCCGGGTGATGGCATAGAGTGAATCGGTGAGTTTGAACTTATGATCTGAAATGAAACGGGTAAGTAACGTAGAGTTGGTCACATTCCCACCCCCATTCCGGCTTACATCAATGATGAGGTGGGTGATATCGTTCTTTTCCAGTTGACGGAACGATTCCCGGAAAAATTTCTTCAACTGGTACCCACTGCTGAACAGGGATAGGCGCATCATCGCGGTTTTATTGACCGAATCAATCTGTAACAGGCGGAGATTGGCCATTTGCCGCATGCGGATCTCCCGTTTTGAAGGGGACTGCGGGGAACGCTGCATAGCTGGCGGCCTCCTTGCCATGCCCCGGACCAGTGAATCTTTTGCCGGATCATAAACGGGAATGGTTATAGCTTTTTGCTGACCAGTACTATCAATATATTCTATATTATATTTTTCAGATAAACCGTAGAGATAAGAATATAAGGATCCAAAAAAACCGGTATTGCTCAGTGATTGATGTTTATGGGTCCGGTTGTATCCATCCGTGGAAATATATGAGAAGAGTGTATCAATCAGTTCATCGGTTTGACGCCCATTGATGCCCGTGATGACCGTTCCTCTCTTTAAAATGCTGTCGCGGCGATGCAGGTTCAAGGTTACGGCAATGGTATCCAGCCTGTTTTTTCCCGACCATGTTTTTACACTTAAAGGGAATAAGCGGCCGATCCGCACCGTATCATTGAATTTGGTCATGGCCTTTGATTGCCGCACTGTAGTATGCCCGCAGTTGATCTTGGCTGTAACATAGGTCAGCACTTTCCGGAATTCCGATTCGGTCATCGAATCTTTTAATTGTTGTTGCCCCCAGTTAAAATAATAATCCATGCTGTCCCGGGGTGTGTACCAGTAAAGGCTGGGATGCTGTACTTCCAGGATATCCTGGTAAATGGAATAATCCCTTTGCACTTGTTGCAGGGAGTATTTTTTTAAGGGGGAAAAAGAAGATTTGCTGGCAGTACAGCCTGTAATCACAACCAGCACAGTAAAAAAAATCAGGATTCGCCGCATAAACCTGGACCTCTTGCTATTTTTTTAAATGATTCCATCCCTGCGCGGTGATGATATGTTTGCTTCCGCCCTTTGTAATGATATGGGCGCCTTCTTCCGGGTCAGTCATATACCCGATCACGCTAATGTCCTCATTTAATACCAATTTTTCATGATCGGTTTGAGGAATGGTAAAAACAAGCTCATAATCTTCCCCGCCACTCAGGGCGCAGGCGGTGGGGTCAATTTCAAATTTGAAGGCGGCTTTTCGCATTTCTTCCGCGATGGGTAATTTATCTTCATATATAACGCAGCCCAGGTTACTTTGATTGCAGATATGCAGGAGTTCAGAACTCAAACCGTCGCTAATATCCATCAGGGCACTGGGCCGGATGCCGGACGTTGAAAAAAATTCGATGATTTCTTTTTTAGCCTCGGGCTTGAGCAATCGGCCAATTACGTAGGACTCCCCCTCCAGGTCGGGCTGAACCTGCGGGCTCTCTAAAAAGATCTTTTTTTCCCTTTCCAGGAATAAGAGTCCCAGGTAGGCCGCACCCAGGTCCCCGCTCACACAAAGCAAGTCGCCTTTTTGCGCGGTGCTTCTTTTAATATATTGATCAGGAACCACCTCACCAATAGCGGTAACCGAAATGATAAACCCTTTCTGGGAGCTGGTGGTATCACCGCCTACAAGGTCCACTCCATATTTTTCACAGGCTGCATATACACCCTCATAAAATTCATCGAGTGCCTCCAGGCTGAAACGGTTACTGATTCCCAGGCTAAGTAAGATCTGCGTGGGAATGGCATTCATCGCATAGATATCACTCAGGTTCACCACCACGCTTTTATAACCAAGATGTTTCAGGGGTGTATAGATCAGGTCGAAATGAACACCCTCGACCAGCAGGTCCGTGGTGATCACCGTCTGCTTGCCAAAAGCATCGATCACGGCGGCATCATCACCCACACCCAATACCGATGAAGCATTCTGTAATTCTATATTCCTGGTCAGGTGTTCAATCAATCCGAATTCACCCAGCGAAGCTATTTCTGTTCTTTCACTCATTTTATAAATATTGGGGGACAAAACTGCTTGCCCCGAATTTCCGAATAAGGTTCATAGGGTTTGTTTAAAGGCTACCGCCATTAATCACCCGCAATAATTCCTCGTGAATTTTTCCATTGCTGGCCACAATACGGTGCTGGTAAGGA
Source organism: Chitinophagaceae bacterium (assembly GCA_036277695.1). Classification (GTDB taxonomy): domain Bacteria; phylum Bacteroidota; class Bacteroidia; order Chitinophagales; family Chitinophagaceae; genus CADEDV01. The sequence continues at coordinate 4,626 of DASUMO010000047.1, read as the reverse complement.
GAAAACTTATTTCCTGCAAAATCAGTAACCTTGCCCCCGGCTTCTTCAACTATCAGGTAACCGGCCGCACTATCCCATGCTTCGAGTTTATGTTCGTAAAAACCGTCAAAGCGGCCTGCTGCCACCCAGCAAAGATCAATGGCAGCCGAACCCAGGCGTCGAACAGGAACACCTTTACGGATAAATCTTTCGAAAATTTCGAGCGGACCGTTCGGCATATTAATATAGGTATAAGGGAAACCCGTTACCAGACAGGCCTTGATGGCTTCAGTTTCTTCACTCACCCGGATAGGCTTATCATTCAGGGTGGCTCCTTTTCCTTTTTCGGCAACAAAGAGTTCATTCATGTGCGGATTAAAAACGGCCCCCATGATAATTTCACCTCCATGTTCAATAGCAATCGATACGCAGTTGAGCGGTATGCCATGCGCAAAGTTGACCGTTCCGTCGATGGGGTCAATGATCCATTTGTAATGAGAGTTCTGTATCATATCGCCGGCCTCTTCACTTAGTATATGATGATCCGGGTACCTGGACCGGATCAGGTCCATGATCGCTTTTTCCGCTGCATGATCGGCTTCCGTCACAAGATTATTGACACCTTCCTTATGATTGATCTTGAATTGGCTGTTGAAAAAGCGCCGGATCTCGGCGGCACCAGCCGCTGCGGCTTCTATTAGCGTGGATTTGAGCATATGCCGCAAAGATAGTGAACCACTTCACTGGCCATCCCTACCCAAGAAATTCCTGATTGCTGTTGAAGAAGGGCTATTTTTGAAAAAACAAGTCATCATCCTTCCGGTGAAGGGATTATGCAGCTATCGGTTATTATAGTTAATTATAATGTCAAGCATTTCCTGGAACATTGTCTTTGTTCGGTACAAAAGGCGGTTGCCGGAATTTCCGCCCAGTTGATTGTTCTGGATAATCACTCCTCGGACAATAGTATCGCTTATTTGCAAAATAGGTTCCCTTTCGTCCGTTTTATTGCCAACCAGGAAAACCTGGGATTTGCCAAAGCCTGTAACCAGGGCCGGGCCCTGGCCAATGGTGAGTTTATATTGTTTCTCAACCCGGATACCATTGTACCTGAAGACTGTTTTCAAAAATGCCTTCAGTTTTTTGAGGCTCATCCCCAGGCTGGAGCCCTCGGAGTAAAAATGCTGGATGGCAAGGGGCGTTTCCTGAAAGAATCCAAGCGGGCCTTTCCCTCACCCCTGACTTCACTTTACAAATTATTTGGCCTGGCAAAATTATTCCCTGCATCCAAAACCTTTGCCCGTTATCACCTGGGGCATCTCAATGCTAATAAAGATCATGAAGTGGATGTGCTGGCCGGTGCCTTTATGATGGTGCGAAAAAAAGTGCTGGATAAAATCGGGGGCTTCGATGAAACCTTTTTCATGTACGGGGAAGATATTGACCTGAGTTACCGGGTTCAGCAGGCTGGCTTTAAAAATTATTATTTCGCGGGCACCAGCATCCTGCATTTTAAAGGCGAGAGCACCCGCAAGGGCAGCATGAACTATGTGCGGATGTTTTATAATGCCATGCGTCTTTTTGTGCAAAAACATTATGGAGGCAGCAAGGCCGGCCTATTCAATTTTCTAATTTATATCGCGATCTGGTTCAGGGCTGCCATGACAGCTACGGGTAGTTTTATTCGCAGGATAGGTCTGCCCCTGATCGATGCCGCCTTGATATTGCTATCGTTCTGGATCATGAAAAATATATGGAATGAATATATCCGCACCGATACCGAATACCCGAACCGGCTGCTCTGGATTGCCTTTCCGGCCTTCACCATCGTATACCTGATCACGGCCTATTATGCAGGTCTGTACGACCGCTGGTATAAACGTTCCGAGCTGGTTCGATCTACCCTTATTGCCACGATCGTGCTGTTGGCGGGCTATGCTTTATTACCCGAACAATACCGGTTTTCGAGGGGTATTATTTTGTTTGGCGCACTGCTGGCATTTGTATTGATCAGCCTCTTGCGCTGGCTGTTGATTAATACAGAAGTTTTAAGTCATAACAAACAATTGCCCGAGCATGCAGATACATTGATCGTTGGTACGCAACAAGAATATAATAGTGCTATCAGTTTATTAAAAGAAGCTGGTCTGCAGGAAAGGATATTGGGCCGGGTTGGAGTAGAAGCACAGGATGAAACAGGCATTGGTCATTATAAATCACTAATCCAGCTTTCCAGGGCTGTGCCATTCGGAGCTATTATTTTTTGTGAAGGACATCTTTCTTTTGCCACGATCATGTCACTTATGCAGCAAGTGCCGCAGCGGGTTAGTGTAAAATTTCATGCTAAATGCAGTCACAGCATTATTGGCAGCGACTCCAAAGACAGTGGCGGGGAAGCTTTATCAACCGATCAAAGTTTTCATCTCGGAGATCCTTATTACCAGCGTTTGAAACGTTTGCTGGATATCAGCACGGCCATCCTTGCATTTATCAGTTTCCCGGTTCATTTTATCCTGGTAAAAAATCCAGGCCGTTTTTTTATTAATTGCAGCAAGGTGTTGTTGGGTAAAAATACCTGGGTGGGATATGCGAAAGGCGACAAATCCCTTCCTCGCCTGCGACCAGCGATCATGGCCTGTAATGGCATTCCGCTTGCAGTGAAGCAGCAGTTACCTGCAGAAAGCCTGCAGATGCTGGATTACTGGTATGCCCGGGATTATGAACCGCTGCAGGACCTTCGATTATTGGGGAAAATATACCGTCAATTAGGAAGCTGATGCAATTCGACTCTATATTCGCAACCTGTTGGGAAAAACATTGCTTAACTTTAATGATATTGCAGGCTTAGATGGCAACGATTATTGACATAAAACTACCCCGAGCAATTGCCGCGGCCCTGCGAATCCCTCCCAATGACCCGCGCCGGCAGCAAATTAAAGTATTGAAGAAGCTGCTGAAAAAAGCCAGGTTTACCGAATTCGGCCAGCAATACCGTTTTGATGAGATCCTGCTCAACCGCCACCCTGCCAAACGCTTCCAGGAACTGGTGCCCGTTCATGATTATAATAAGATCTATGAAGACTGGTGGAAAAAAACCCTGGAAGGAGTACCCGATGTAACCTGGCCCGGAAAGATCAAATATTATGCGCTTAGTTCGGGCACTTCCGAAGCAGCCAGTAAATATATTCCTGTGACAAGGGATATGCTGCGCAGTAATACTGTTAATTACCTGCGACAGTTATTCAGCCTGCTGAGTTATGAAGAAGCCAACCGCAAAGCCATGACCAAGGGTTTCCTGATGCTGGGTGGTGCTACCGATCTGAAAAAAGGCAAGGCCGGATGGTACGCAGGTGATCTTAGCGGGATACTGGCTAAAAAAAGACCTTTCTGGTTCCAGACTTTTTACAAACCCGGCGGCCGAATTGCTGCGATGAGCGACTGGAACCAAAAGCTCCATGAAATTGTGGAGCATGCCCGCGAATGGGATATTGGTTATATCGTAGGAGTTCCGGCCTGGTGCCAGATGTGTATGGAAATGGTGATTGATCATTATAAAGTGAATAATATTCATGATATCTGGCCCAACTTCAGCTTTTTTGTACATGGTGGCGTAGCCTTCGAACCCTATAAGAAAGGGTTTGAAAAATTACTGGGTAAGCCCATTGTTTATATTGAAAATTATTTGTCAAGTGAAGGTTTTATTGGGTTTAAAACCCGTGAACATGCCCGCGGCATGCACCTGATACTGAACAATAATATCTTTTTCGAGTTTATTCCTTTTGATGATAAAAATTTCAACAGCGAGGGGCAAATGATCGAGCGGCCCGAGACTAAAATGATCCATGAAGTGGAGCAAGGCAGGGAATATGCCCTGCTGATGAGCACCAATTCAGGAGCCTGGCGTTACCTGATCGGTGATACGATCAAGTTTGTAGACCTGGAAAAATCCGAAGTCGTGATCACCGGCCGCACCAAACATTTTCTCAGCCTGGTTGGGGAACACCTTAGTGTGGAGAATATGAATAAGGCTATTGAACTGGTCAGCGAGGAATTGAATGTTAGCATACCAGAATACACTGTGGTGGGATTTCCCTATGAAAGTTTTTTTGCCCATAAATGGTATATCGCTACAAATGACAAGGTCGATAAGGAAAAACTCCGGGCCAGGCTTGATGAAAACCTGCGGATGCTGAATGATGATTATGCCACAGAAAGAGACAGTGCCCTGAAAGATGTTTTCCTGGAGGTATTACCGGAACAACAATTCATGCGTTTTATGGAATTGAAGGGAAAGCTGGGCAGCCAGCATAAATTTCCCAGGGTGATGAAAGGCAGGATGCTGGAGGAGTGGACGCGTTTCCTGGAAACAGGTAAAATTTAATTATGAACTGACGATAACCTCTTTCCGGCCAGGCAAGGGGTTTTTTATTTGCAGTAATTGTAAACGATGTTTCAAAGTCTGATACAGGGATTCGGTTTGGGTCTTTTACTGAGCATGGCGGTGGGTCCCGTATTGTTTACCACCATCAAGCAAAGCCTGAACAGCGGGCATAGGGGAGGCCTGGCCTTTGTTTTTGGAATTTCTGCCAGCGATATCGCGCTGGTACTGGTCAGTAATGTGTTTACCCAACTCTTCGCGGAATTACA
>DASUMO010000046.1:0-9841 GCA_036277695.1 Chitinophagaceae bacterium | reverse complement strand
TGGTAGTTTGCTTGTCGCCCAAAACTTTATGGGGTGTATTCACCCGTACCGATCCATGGTCTGTGGCCAGTATAAGATTGAACTTTTTGTCTGCAATTTTCCTGAGTGCCTGGAAAAGTGGCGAATGCTCAAACCAGCTGGCGGTAATGCTTCTATAACTGATTTCATCACTGGCCAGCTCTTTCAATACTTCCATTTCCGTGCGGGCATGGCTAAGCATATCCACAAAATTGTACACGATCACATTCAGGTCGTTGTTGAGGAGATTATGGATATTATTTACGAGCTCAAGACCTGCGTGATTGTTCAGTACTTTGGTATAGGAAACTTTCAGGTCGCCTTTGCCCAATTGTTTCAGCTGGGCCCGGAACAACTCTTCTTCATGTAAATTCTTACCGCCCTCTTCATCATCATTTTTCCATTGGGCAGGAAATTTCTTTTCAATATCAACGGGCAGCATACCGGCGAATATCGCATTCCTTGCATATTGGGTGGCTGTCGGTAATATGCTGTAAAAACTATCTTCTTCCAGTATCCGGAAACTTTCGGCAAATATGGGCTGGATCGCTTTCCACTGGTCAAAACGCAGGTTATCGATCAGGATGAAAAAAAGTGGAATTCCTTTTTCAACATGTGGCAACACTTTAAAGGGAACCAGGGTATGGCTCATCACCGGTCCATCTTTACTTTTGGGCGAAACCCAGCCGGCATAATTACGTGAAACAAATTTGAAAAATTCCGTATTGGCTTCCCCTTTCTGGCTTTGCAATACTTCCTGCATCTCAGGACTATCGCTTTTTTGCATTTCCAGTTCCCAATACACCAGTTTTTTATAAATATCCATCCACTCGTTGTAATCAGGATTACTGTTCAGTGCCATGAACAGGTTACGAAATTGCTGCTGGTAGGCCGTGGTTGTTTTTTCCGCCACGAGCCTTTTGTTATCAATGATCTTCTTAAGGCTTAGCCATACCTGGTTGGGGTTAACCGGTTTGATGAGGTAATCGCTGATCTGGCTGCCAATAGCTTCATCCATCAGGTTCTCGGTTTCATTCTTGGTGATGAGCACGACCGGAAGCGACTGGTTCACTTCCTTGATCTTGGCCAGGGTTTCCAGCCCGGTGATGCCGGGCATGGTTTCATCAATCAGCACTACATCAACCAGGTTGTCTTTGACGAAATCAATAGCGTCAAAGCCATTGGTAAAGGTCTGTACCTCGTAACCTTTGTTCTCCAAAAATAATTTCTGCGATTGCAGGCTTTCAATCTCGTCATCTACCCAAATAATTTTTGCTACCGCCATTCTTTCCAATTTTCAGATTAGGATTCAAAATAGTATGTGAAATTTACTCAGCCTTCAAATTTAGCTTATTCAAACTCCCCTTTGTAGTTTTGCCTGCCTTTTCGGGGCCTTTAACAAAAAAGCAACAATGGAGCCAGTCCGCAAGATCATCAATGACCCGGTCTATGGTTTTATTACCATTGATCACCCGCTGATCCTGCAGATCATCTCGCATCCCTACTATCAGCGGCTGCGGAATATCCACCAAATGGCTTTTGCCCACCTTGTCTATCCCGGGGCCGTACATTCAAGATTACATCATTCCCTGGGCGCTTATCACCTGATGTGCACGGCTCTTGCAGAGCTTAAAAATAAAGGGATATCCATTTCCGGCGAAGAAGAGCTGGGCGCCAAAATAGCCATTTTACTTCATGATATTGGGCATGGCCCCTATTCTCATGCACTGGAACAGGAACTGATACCGGGCGTTCAGCATGAAACCATTTCCCTGCTGATCATTAAAAAACTCAATGAAGAACTGGGTGGCCGGCTGGAAACAGCGCTGACAATTTTTACCAACCGGCATCCGAAACATTTTTTATACCAGCTGGTATCCGGTCAACTGGATGTAGACCGGATGGATTACCTGAACAGGGATAGTTTCTTTACCGGGGTTGCGGAAGGAGTGATCGGCTATGATCGTATTCTCAAAATGCTGGCCGTAAAAGAAGGCCAGTTGATGGTAGAAGAAAAAGCGATTTATTCAATTGAAAAATTCCTGGTTAGCCGAAGGCTGATGTACTGGCAGGTTTACCTGCATAAGACAGTGCTGGGAGCGGAAATGATGCTGGTAAAGATCATACGAAGGGCAAAGGAACTTATCCAAAAAAAAATGGAATTGAAGGCTGCCACTCCTTCCCTGGATTTTTTCCTGCAGCACCCGGGAGTTGTACTGGATGAAAACAATCTGGATCTGTTTTGCAAACTGGATGATTACGATTTGATGGCGACGATTAAAAACTGGGCGGATCACCCGGATAAAATATTATCCCTGCTTTGCCGTTCTTTGATCGACCGCCGTCTCTATAAAGTAAACCTACAAGCCGACCCGGTGGAAGAAGAATTTGTAAAACAATGCCGTAACCGGGCCATGCAGCAATTGTGTATTACCGAAGAAGAAACTGCTTATTTTGTTTTTACCGGTGAGGCTACTAATACGACTTACAATCCGGCCGATGAAAGCATTAACATTTTATTTAAGGACGGTACAGTCAGGGATATTTCGCAGGTGGATCATGCGCTGATTCAACGAGGTCTGAGCAGCACTGTGAAAAAACATTACATTTGTTATTTAAGGCAGTCAGACCCCAATTAGGTCAGGCCTGTTGATCGTTCTTCCCTAGCCGCCAAGGTTTACTGCTTAAAGCAAAAGCTATGACATTTTCAGCTAACCAGGTATCCATTCTCATCAATGGAAAAATTGAAGGTAACCCGGATGCGGCGGTGCATTCATTTGGAAAAATAGAAGAAGCGCAGGAAGGCCAGTTAAGTTTTCTTGCCAACCCCCGTTATGAAGATTACTTATACAATACAAAAGCTTCTGTCATTATCATCAATGAGGGTTTTGAATTAAAACAACCGGTACATGCAACCCTGATCCGGGTGGCCGATGCCTATTCCGCGTTTGCTACCCTTCTCAGCAAATACCAGGAAATTATCCAGCAAAAACTCAGTGGCATTCAACAGCCGAGTTTTATTGCTCAATCTGCAAGCTATGGAGAACAGGTTTTTATCGGGGCATTTGCTTATATAGGAGAAAATGTAAGGATCGGGAACAATACAAAGATTTACCCGAATGCTTTTATTGGTGACAATGTAGTTATCGGGGATCATTCCGTGATTCACCCGGGAGTAAAGATCTACCATGATTGTAAAGTAGGAAATCATGTCACTATTCATGCCGGGACGGTTATCGGCAGTGATGGTTTCGGCTTTGCACCGCAAACCGATGGCAGTTTTAAAAAAGTACCGCAAATAGGGAATGTTGTGATCGAGGACCAGGTTGAAATTGGTGCCAATGCCACCATTGACCGGGCTACGATTGGCTCCACGCTGATCAGGTCGGGTGCCAAACTCGATAACCTGATCCAGGTTGCCCATAATGTGGAAGTCGGGCATAGTACTGTCATCGCAGCCCAGGCAGGTGTAAGCGGCAGTACCAAAATCGGTAATGGAGTAATGATCGGCGGGCAGGCGGGTATTGTGGGTCATATCCAGATCGGTGACGGAGCCCGGATCAATGCGCAAAGCGGGGTCAGCAAATCCCTGGAGCCGGGTAAGGCTGTAACGGGTTCACCGGCTTATGACTATACAGCCGCACTTCGCAGCCAGGCCGTCAATCGTAAACTCCCCGAATTGGAAAAAAGAGTAAAGGCGCTGGAAGCGCTGATCAAACAACTGATGCCGGAAAAAACGGGATTATAAGACAAACTCACCACCACCCATTTTCTTAGCCCTGGCCAGGATCAGGACGCGCTCCCTTTCTTTCTGCCGCGCTTCCCTTTCTTTTTTATACAGGTAGATAAAAATCCCTGCAGCGGAAACGGCAAATAATAGCCAAAGGCCCTCCCTTTTCTTCATGGTAATTATTTGCCTGTTAAATGCAATCAATATGCCATCATTTTGCGGCGAAGGAAGGAAGTAAAAGAATGGTAAAAACAAAAAAACTGCGTCCCCCGGCAATAGCTTCATCAGCGCTCAGTGTTTGCTGCTGCGAATCTTTGAGATCATTGCAATTCATGCAGGCCAGTACTATACCTTCCCGGTTAAAATCAATTTTATCTTCTTTCCCGGGTATAACTTTTCCGGAGTAAGCAGAACCCACATTGTAGAAATTGAAATCTGTCCCATTTAATACCCGCAATTGGCGCAGGTTCATGCCGGGGCGGACACGGCTCTTTAATATCCAGCTGTTTTCGGGTATCGGCTGAATATAACCTTCCGCGCTTTTCAGGTTGAGCTGGCCGCCTAAAATAACATACTGGAGATTGCAATCATTTACTTCATCCTGCCAGATAAATACGGCCTGGCGTTCGGTATGCGGATAAAGCACTGAGCAACGACTGAATTCTTTTTCGTTGAAATAATAAATATCTTTTCTCACGTTCGCCGCCCCGAAAACATGCGCCAGGTTCACGTGTGAGTTGAAAGCCAGCAGGTCTTCGGCATATTGAATCTCTTTAAGCGCGGGCAATTTTCTTTTCTCAACCAGGATACTGTACAAGGTTTGATCATCCAGCAACCTGGTCCCTGTCAAAACGGTGAATTCTTTATATTGGTATAAACTGGGTAAAACAAGATTCGTATCTGCGATGGTAGTAGAAGAAAATCCCGCCTTCTTTAATTGCCGGCAGAGTTCCTGGAATTCCCCGGCTGATCCCGTTTCATACAGGATTTGGGATTCGCTCCCTATTACCCGGCGCTCCAGGCGGTGCACAATACTGTCCGGACGATCCCGTTTGTTTTTGCCCCTGTAATAATAAGTATGGATAACGGTATCCAGTAGGTGATCAGTCCCGGTTTTTGAAAATCCCTTTTGAGAGATATAATGATCGATTTTGGACGGGGGTAAAGATGGAATTGTGAGCAACTGATTGGCAGGCAGTACCTGGCTAAAAATAAAGCAGGGTAAACAGAAAATAGCATATGCCAGCAACCAGGTTCTCATTACAGCCATTTTGGTACAAGAAACATTCCTAAAATACAATAATTTATTTCCGTTTGCCAGTCCCGCGTAAATTTCCTAACCAGCTTTGCTACCCGATAATTAATTGTGGAGTTGCAATTCGCCTGTTGAATAATACCAATGAAATGTGGAGGATTTGCTACATTTTAAGTTATTAACTTATTCAAAATCTGCATCATTTTTGTAACCCGGGAGCTGATAAATACCCTGCGAATGCGACCTTTTGAACACCTGGATCAGGAAGAGTTGCTGGATAGACTGGCTCATGTCACAGCCCGGTATATAAAGCTGTTTACCGGCGGTTTTAAAGATGAAGATTTTATCGCTAGCCGGGAATTACTGCATTTGCTCCATCTGGAATTAGATGCCCGGAATAAGAATAATTCCAAACAGGTAAAAAGTGGAGATAACCATGGAAATGGTTATTATGAAAATAAGAAGCAGGATCAATGCTGATCCTGCTTCCCTGATTTCTTCAACTAATTATATTGTTTTCCTGCAACGGTATTGAATCCTGTATTGCTGGCAAGCCGGATTTTTATAACTGGATTTTCTTTGCACAGACTGTTTTGATTTGGATAGCGAAAATGGAATACCTGCCCTGAGGTTCCAGCCGGAAGTTTTGGATGACAGTACTGTCGTTACCGACTTGGTACCTGAAACCGTATTCAGCGTTACATCGTCCAGGTTACCCAATCCTTTCAGATAATTAATACTGATAGTAAACAGGCGGTTGCTGTTGTTTCCAAATTCAAATCCTGCGCCGGCAGTTACAGCTGTACGCCAGTTACCTGCCCTGTATTCATAGGTTGACTGGCTGGCAGAAGTTTTCGTGATCATATCAGACTGGACTGCTGGTATAAATGCCATACCCAGCGATGGTTGAATGCGAAGCCAGGACCCCTTATTTTTTGTAGTGACGGCCTGTTTGGCCTTGCTTTGACTGCTGCCGCAACGACTATAACTTGCAGTGCTGGATTTTTGGCAACTGCTGCTGCTGTTAAAGGAAGAAGTGCCGCAGCTTTTTTTGGCTGAAGATGTTGAACTTTTGGAATTGGCCGATTTGGCTTTATTGAAGTAAACCGGTTTACTGTTAAACAGGTATCCACCTTCCAAACGGATTTGCATATCACCGGTGGTAGCGCTGAAATTATTCATACCCGTTTCGGGATCAGTGAAGCTGAATGAAACCACAGAACGACTGCTGGAAGCTCCCAGGAAGAATCCATGTCCTGGTTTGGAAGCATAATTTAATCGTAAACTGGCCTGGGGACTGAATTTGACACCAAGGGGTGAAAATTGATCCCCCTCATTGTATTGTATACTTGTACGGCTGTTTTCAAAACCCACCTGGGGCAAAATCGTAAAACGCTGGGCCTTCGCTGCTGAATAACATGCAACGAAGAAGACGAGGGTAAACGCTGCAGTTCTCATAATAATAGTTTTAGGACTAAGAAGGTAAGATTATTCTTTCCCCGAAAAAAATTTAATCCATCAGCGGCATCGTTTTGCAGATCACATTGCGGGGAAAACGCATCAGCGGTTCCTGCAACAACTATTTTCTAATTCCTATATTTGTTCCCATGAACCCCTCTATTGAAAAAAAGCCGGTGGCGGTAGATAATCAGTCAGCCGGTTTTAATCCTGATAAACAACACACATTAAAAGAAGCTGTAACGATTTCCGGGACAGGTTTGCATACCGGCATTATGGCCGATCTTACCCTGAAACCAGCTGATCCGGGTTTTGGTTACCAGTTTCAACGAATTGATCTCCCGGGCAAACCACTGATCAAAGCTGATTGTGACCTGGTAACGGATGTAAGCAGGGGCACTACGCTGGAAGCCAATGGCGCCAAAATCAGTACGGTGGAACACCTGCTGGCAGCATTGGTTGGCATGGGGGTAGATAATTGCCTGATGGAGATCAATGGCCCCGAGGTACCGATCATTGATGGGAGTTCACAACCTTTTGTAGAACTGATTGAAGAAGCAGGACTGTTTGAACAGGATGCCAACAAAGTTTGGTATAGCATTGATGAAAACATCTATTATTCTGACGAGGAAAAAAGAGTAGATATGGTAGCCATGCCGGCCCGGGAATACAATATCACCACGCTGATCGATTTTAATTCGCCAGTATTGGGCACCCAGCATGCCGGATTAAAACATATCAGTGATTTTAAAGCCGAAATTGCTCCCTGCCGTACATTTTGTTTCCTGCATGAACTGGAAATGCTGCTGGATCATAACCTCATTAAAGGAGGCGATGTCAATAATGCGATCGTTATCGTGGACAAGCCGGTAGATGACGAAGAAATGGAGCGTTTGAAAAAGATCTTTAAGAAAGACAGGATCGAGGTGAAGAGCGAGGGTTATTTAAATAACCTTGAGCTCCGTTTTCCCAATGAACCGGCGCGGCATAAATTACTGGACATCATCGGTGACCTGGCCCTGGTAGGATACCCGGTCAAAGCCCGGATCATTGCTAACCGGCCGGGTCATAGCAGTAACGTTGAGTTTGCCAAAAAGATCAAGCAATACATAAAAAAAACAAAGCAAACCAGGGGAGTTCCCGTTTATGATCCCTGCCAACCCCCCGTATATGATCAGCCCTATATTGAAAAACGATTACCCCATCGTTATCCCTTCGCGTTAGTGGACAAGATCATCGAGCTCAGTGATACCCATATCGTGGGTGTTAAGAACGTAACCTTCAATGAATGGTTTTTCCAGGGTCATTTTCCGGGTAACCCGGTTATGCCGGGAGTTTTACAAATCGAAGCGCTGGCCCAATGCGGGGGCATCCTGGCCATTAACCTGAGCGGCGATGGACAATATGATACCTATTTCCTGAAGATCGATAATTGCAAATTCAAACAAATGGTCAAACCCGGCGACTCCCTGATTCTTAAAATGGAGTTGTCTGCTCCTATCAGACGGGGAATTTGTGAAATGAGAGGTACTACTTATGTGGGAAACAAGATCTGTGCAGAAGCAGATTTGGTGGCCCAAATCATAAAAAGAACCTGAGGATAATAACCGGAAACCAAGCCCGGTTCCTGACCTTTTTTCGCCAGGACAATGCCCTGTAAACAAGGGCTTTTACGCATTTCCAAAAACCTTCAAAAAGGCTTAAAAAAGACCCGCTAAATACCCGATAGCCCGCGGCATTTTCGTACATTTGCCAGTCTGGATTTATTCAATTCTAAAGAAGGACTTTTTCCCTAATATGAGCACAGAAACCACAGAAAAAAAGCCGGCTGCCCCGAGCGGTTACGGCGCCGATAGTATACAGGTATTAGAGGGGCTGGAAGCAGTTCGTAAACGGCCAGCGATGTATATCGGTGATATCGGTGTGAAGGGATTGCACCACCTCGTTTACGAAGTCGTCGATAATTCTATCGACGAAGCCCTTGCCGGGTACTGTAAAAATATATTGGTTACTATTCATGTAGATAATTCCATTTCGGTAGAAGACGATGGCAGGGGTATACCCACGGCTATGCATACCAAAGAAAAGCGATCAGCCCTGGAAGTGGTGATGACGGTGTTGCATGCAGGCGGAAAATTTGATAAGGGATCTTATAAAGTATCCGGCGGTTTGCATGGAGTTGGTGTGAGTTGCGTGAATGCTCTCAGCTCAACCCTGCACGTAACAGTGAACAGGGACGGCAAGACCTACGAGCAGGAATATAAGATCGGCATACCTCAATACCCGGTTCGGGAAATTGGCAAAAGCGAGACTACAGGTACAAAGGTCCATTTCTGGCCGGATGCCAGCATCTTCATTACTACAGAATATAACCGCGATATCCTGGAAGGACGTCTGCGCGAACTGGCCTACCTGAATAAGCGTGTTCGAATTAAAATAACCGACCTGCGGGAACTTGACGATAATAAGGAACCATTTGTAAAGGAATTTTATAGTGAGGGAGGAATCGTGGAGTTTGTAGAAATGCTGGATTCTAATGCCGGTCGGAACGCGCTGATCCCAAAAATCCTTTTTGTAGAAGGACATGATCAACAAACCAATGTGGTGGTAGAAGTAGCGCTGAACTACAACGATGCCTTCAATGAACATATTTATTCCTATGTGAATAATATCAATACCATCGAAGGCGGTACCCATGTGGCAGGTTTCCGCCGTGCATTGACCCGGGTTTTTAAAAGCTATGGCGACAAGAATGGATTGTTTGAAAAAGCCAAAGTTGAAATAGAAGGTGATGACTTCCGGGAAGGCCTGAGCGCGATCATTTCAGTAAAAGTGCCGGAACCCCAGTTCGAAGGCCAAACCAAAACAAAGCTGGGAAACAGCGAAGTAATGGGAGTAGTTGACACCACTGTTTCAAAGGTGCTGGATGCTTACCTGGAAGAAAATCCAAAGGATGCCCGCAATATCATCAATAAAGTGATTTTGGCGGCCCAGGCAAGAGCAGCAGCCCGAAAGGCTAGGGAATTGGTGCAAAGAAAATCTGTTTTAACAGGTGGTGGTTTACCCGGTAAGCTGGCCGACTGTTCGGACCGTGACCCGGAACGTTGCGAATTATTCCTGGTCGAGGGGGATTCAGCCGGTGGAACAGCCAAACAGGGGCGCGACCGGAGCTTCCAGGCAATTCTTCCGTTGAGGGGTAAAATCCTGAACGTAGAAAAAGCGATGGAACATAAGATTTATGACAATGAGGAAATCCGGAATATGTTTACTGCCCTGGGCGTAAAGATCGGTACAGCTGAGGACCCCAAGGCGCTTGACCTGAGTAAACTCCGTTATCATAAACTGATCATCATGACAGATGCCGATGTGGATGGCTCCCA
>DASUMO010000045.1:0-12709 GCA_036277695.1 Chitinophagaceae bacterium | reverse complement strand
GGGCATCAGTTGTTTTACACCCCCCGAAAATCCATTCGATCCTCAATCAAAATTCCGTTTTCGTAATTATAATGTGAACGATGGGTTGCCGGATAACAAAATGAACCTGATGGCAGCCTATAAAGATGTGGATGGAAAAATATATTTCGGAAGCACCGATGGCGGTATTATTTATTTTGACCCGGATAAACTGGAAGATAATGATTATAAGCCCCCTGTTTATATTACCGATTTAAAACTGTTTAACACAAGCATTCGCCCCTATGATAAGGACAGCCTGTTAAAGTATCCTGTTGAACATACCCGGCAAATCACACTTTCTTATCATCAAAACGATCTGTCGCTGGAATTTGCGGCCCTGAATTTTTTTCATCCGGAGAAAAACCAGTACCAGTTTAAACTGGAAAACTATAATAAAGACTGGATTGGTACTGATGCATCGCGGCGATTTGCCAATTATACCAACCTGAACCCCGGAAAATATGTATTCAGGGTAAGGGCCAGTAATAATGATGGTCTATGGAGTCCGCATGAAGCTTCACTGGTCATCATCATCACAGCTCCTTTCTGGCAAACATGGTGGTTCAGAACTTTAATTGCGCTGGCAGCAATTGCAATCATTTATGGCATTTACCGCTACAGGCTGCAACAAGTATTGCGTTTACAGAGCATCCGGAACCGGATTGCAGCAGATCTGCATGATGATATTGGTTCTACCCTTAACAGTATTTCTGTTTATAGTGAGGTTGCCAAAAAAGATAATGAAGGGAAGACCCATGCACTGGAGATGATTGGCGAAAGTTCCCGCAAAGTAATTGATGCCATGAGCGATATTGTATGGACCATTAATCCCAATAATGACAGCTTTGAAAGAATCGTTTTGCGGATGCGGTCTCTGTCCTACAATTTACTTCGGGCCAGGCAAATTGATTTCATTTTCCGGGCTGATGAAAACCTGAATGATTTAAAATTGTCGATGGAAGAGCGCAGGAATTTTTATCTTATTTTCAAGGAGGCATTGAATAATCTTATCAAATATTCCAATGCTAAACGGGCTTCGGTTTTGCTAAGCAAAAATGCAAGCCACATCACTTTGCAGATTCGTGACGATGGAATCGGGTTTGATACAAAACAGAAATACAACGGTAACGGGCTTATCAATATGCAGAAACGGTCGAAAGAAATAAACGCCGAACTTCACATTGAATCTGGAGACGGAATTGGAACCAGCATTCAATTAAGACTTAACACATGAAAAAGATCAGGGTTGCCATATTTGAGGATAACAGGAGTTTAAGGGAAAGTCTCTATAACCTGCTTGAGACAAGCGAACAATTCACCTGTGTAGGGGCTTTCGCACACTGTGAGAGAGTAATTGAAAATATAGAAGAGACCCAGCCCGATGTCATCCTGATGGATATTGAATTGCCAATGGTTAACGGGATTGAAGCTGTCCGGTTGATCAGGGACAAATATCCCGATGTAAAAATACTGATGGAAACTATTTTTGAAGAGGACGAAAAGATATTTCAATCCATCTGCAACGGCGCACAGGGCTATATTCTGAAGAACACTCCCCCCAAAGAAATATTAAATGCCATCCAGGAGATTTATGAAGGCGGTGCTCCCATGAGTCCCATCGTAGCCAGCAAAGTATTGCGGATGTTTAAATCCAATCTCAGCCGTGAAGCAAACAATTCTTTTGACCTTTCTTCAAGAGAAAAGGAGATTTTAAAGTGCCTTGTGGAAGGTATGAGCTACAAGATGATTGCCGATACCTGCTTCATCAGCGCCGATACGGTAAATGGGCATATTAAAAACATTTATAAAAAACTCCAGGTACATTCGAAAGGTGAGGCTGTGGCAAAGGCGATAAAAGGGAGAATTGTTTAAAAGCAAGGCTGGATCGCAAACCGATGCGCCGTGGCAGACACTTACTTATTCCTCATTTCTGATTTCTTATTGTCTCAAAGAAATTCTCCCTAACTTAGAAGTCCTCTAAAAAATTTAACCATGGCAACTGTAAACGTTTATCTCAATTTCAACGGGAATTGCGAGGAAGCATTCAATTTTTACAAATCAGTGTTCGGCGGAGAATTTCCCTATATCGGGAGATTCAAGGACATGCCGCCACAGGAAGGTATGCCCCCCTTGCCCAAGGATATGGAAAATAAGATCATGCATGTTTCGCTACCGATCAGTAAAGAAACAATGCTGATGGGCAGCGATACCGGGGGCGAATGGGCGTCTTCTTTTGTCCAGGGAAATAATTTTTCAATTTCAATCAACACGGAGAGCCAGGAAGAGGCCGACCGCTTGTTCAATGAACTTTCCAAAGGCGGTAAAGTCACGATGCCGATGAACAACACTTTTTGGGGAGATTATTTCGGCATGTTTGCTGATCAATTCGGTATTAACTGGATGGTAAGCTACAATGCCCAGCAACAGAAAGAAAAACAGTCTGCTGCTGCGGCGGCAAATAACTAGCTGGCTTGAACAGTAAGTGTTGATCCTCAAACTATCCCGGTCCACAAGTTCGGGTTGCACCCATCTAGCCTTTCTTCTACGAGAGGCTTTTTTTGTTTTTGGACGGAATGCTAAAACTGAGATTTAAAAAATAATACCCGCCATTAGATCCGAACGGTGTAGCTCCAGCGCTGTATAAGGTACCCCCCTGGTTCCTGGGATTCTGTATCCGGTCTGGATATACATCAAAAATATTGTTGGCCCCTGCAGTAATTGTAAGCCAGGATTTTGGAGTGTAATTGATGCTGATGTCAGATAAAATTTTAGATGAAAAAAACTGGTAAATGGTATCTGTAGGATTGGTGACTC
This sequence comes from Chitinophagaceae bacterium, assembly GCA_036277695.1. Lineage (GTDB taxonomy): Bacteria > Bacteroidota > Bacteroidia > Chitinophagales > Chitinophagaceae > CADEDV01. The sequence continues at coordinate 9,874 of DASUMO010000045.1, read as the reverse complement.
TTGTAGCAGTAGCAGTATTACCAAACAAAGTATTGCGAAAAACAAATCCAAACCTGCCTTTGCTGATCGTTCCGGAGAAAATTATTTTTTTCCGGGGCTGATCATTTTCCAAAGTTATTATTTCTTCTATGCCAAACAATGTATTCGTATAGCGGGAAGTATCAGAAACAGGAGCTGAAGTTTTAATGGGCCCGAAAATGGAATTGCGATTGATACCCGCCGCTATTGTAAGCTCAAGCCTGGTTTTGTTTATTTTCCATCTGCCATTTAACACAGCATCTATTCCCCGGGTTCTTGTATTGATGGCATTCACATAAAACTGTACAAAGTCAATATCGGGGTAATTTCCCAGGATGGCAGCAATGTCAGGATTTGCTCTGTCAAACACCCCGCTTAGCACAACGCGGTTTTTTATCTGTATCCAATAAGCATCCACCGTCAGGCTGATATTACTTGTAAGTTTTGAAACAAACCCGCCTGAAAGATTTATTGATCTTTCTGCCTCCAAAGAAGGAATATTAAAAGCTTTGGTGACCGGGCTAACATTGCTAAAAATTCCACGTATTTGTGCAGTGCCGCTGAATGATTGTGTCCCTTCAAAAAAACGTTGCTGTATGCTGGGTGCCCGAAATCCATTACTAATTGCTCCCCGCAAAGAAAATGTAGAAGAGAATTTATAACGGGCTGCCAGTTTGCCTGCGAAATTGCTGCCAAAGTCGCTGTAGTATTCATAACGACCAGCCAAATCCATAAGAAGACGATCACCTGGTTCTATTTCAAGATCAATATAGGCCGCCGATACGGTACGATTTTTATTGACGACATTGTCTGCACTAACTGATCCTACTGATGGCTGTGAACCACCTGCCTTTCGGGTATCATAATTTTTCCACGATGCCTCGTCCCCCGCATGTGTCTGATAGTTTTCTAATCTCCACTCAGCGCCCACAGCAAGGTTACATGTTTTTAGCTTCGTGTTTTCTGTGGCAAAGTCTTTTATATAGCTGATATTGTTTAAAAAAAGTTTATACACAAGTTTACCCAGGTAAAAATCTGTTGGCGCATTTTTTCCTAAGGTATATTGCTGGGACGCATTGTTTGAATTGTACAGAAAAATGTTATGGATGTTAGTTCCAAAAGAACTATTCAGCTTCAAATGTCCTCTTTTTCTTGTTTCTGTTTCAAAACCCGCTAGTATGGAAAAATCCAGGTTCGTCTCTTTATAAAGTGGTCTAAACCCATTTGGAAATAATTCCGTGTTTACCTGACTGGTAGTTTTAGGAAAGCGATAAGCTCCGGGACCCTGGTTTCTTTTGTGATTGATCATAGATGTGAGGGATAATTTTGAACGCTTGCTGACAGGGTAACCGCCATTCACCATAAAACCTGAACTGATCACTTTATTGATGCCGTTATGTTTTGTAAACTCTTTTTTATCAATGCCCCTTGCATGAATAATGGAGTCGTCCTCTGCTTTGATCTTTGCAGAGTCAGCTGGGGATATGGGAGAGGTAGGATAAGGTATATAAGCTGTTCCCTGGTATTCTCCTGCACGGGTGGTGGGTCCCTGGTAGCGGAGATCAGCTGCAAGACTCAGGAATCCCTGCTTATCGGCAGGCAGATTTTTTTTATTTAATGGAAATCCTTTGTATCCACCCAGCCACAATTTTTCACCATCCCCTTTATAAAATTGTCCGGTATGCAATTGAAAAGATGCTTTACCTATGCTCTTTTTTAATTCAATATTTATTACACCTGCAATTGCATCCGAACCATATTGAGCAGAGGCCCCGTCACGCAATATTTCAACCTTATCAATCGCAGAAAAAGGAATTGCATTTAAATCGTTGTTAACGGAGCCACGGCCTAAACTGCTTTTGGGGTTTCCATTATTCATATAGGCTGCAGTATGGCGACGGGTTCCATTTACCAAAATCTGCAACTGATCAGGAGCAAGACCTCTAAGCGTTACCGGTTCATTGAATTCCTGTTTACCGGTGTTTAAAGACGGAGCAAGATAATTCAACGCTTGTACAAGTCCTAACTGAGCAGTCTGTACTAATTTGTCAGAAGAAAATACATCAACAGGAACAGTAGTACTCAGGTTGCTTCTTTGTATTGCTGAACGGGAACCTAATTTTACTTCGTCTAACTGCTCATTGGGTATCATGTTAAATTCCACATTCTTTGTGCTGCCTGCTTCTGCGATAATTGTTTGTTCTATTTTTTTGTACCCTGCATGAGTGATAATTAACGTATAGCTTCCCGGAGTTGTTGCTAAAGAAAATTTACCATCGTGACCAGTAAGAGTTGTTTTGTATCCAAGAATTATGGTCGCTCCCTGTAAAACTTCATTTCCATATCTCACCTGTCCTCTTATAATGGCATCTTGCGAAAACGAAATCCTATTCATAAAAGATAAAGTCATAAATAAGAGAACAATCTTATAGCTTACTGTTCTTCTCATAGTGAGGTTCAGGTTGCTGAAGAGGCATTTAATATCCTGCCTACATCATATTTATACAATCTTCCAATTGGCAATTCATGTTTGGCTATCTGGATACTGTCAGCATTAAAGCTTTCAATTTTGCTTATAGCAACGATATAGGATTTATGGATCCGTAAAAACTCATCAGCCGGAAGTAATTCAGCCAAAGTTGTGAGAACGTATTTTGTTACGATGATTCGGCCAGGGGTTATAATTTTTATGTAATCCTTTAATGCTTCAATAAATAAAATATCATTGAAAAAAACTTTTACCATTTTACGGTCGGTACGGAAATAAAGAAAAGAATTGGCAGCTTCCTTGTGATTTTCTTTAAGTGGGGAAGAGGAATGGTCAACGGGAAAATTTATTTGCATTATTTTATTAATGCCTTTCAGGAATCTTTCAAAAGAAATTGGTTTAAGCAAATAGTCAACAGCATCCAGTTCAAACCCTTCCAGTGCATACTTTCGGAATGCAGTTGTGAAAATAACTTTCGGTGGTGCTTTTAATGTTCGTATAAAATTAGTACCCAACAACTGTGGCATTTGTATATCAAGAAAAATTAAGTCAACAGGATGATCTTTTAAGAATGAAATAGCCTCGACTGCGTTGGCACAGGTGCCTGCCAGTTCCAATGCTTCAACCCCTGCAATATGTTGTTTCAATATTTCTCTTGCAGGCGGTTCGTCATCTACAACAAGACATTTTATTTTTTTGTTCTGAATCATATTTCCAGACTGACATTGTTGTTTTTTAGGTTCCTGTAAAGGCAAAATCAATTTCTTCCTCTTCAACTGCGATCTCTGCATCATCTGTAAGCCGGATATTCAAAAGCACTATGAACATTTCCTGTTCGGTAGTTATTTTTAATTCATGAATTCCGGGGTATAATAAAGATAGTCTCTTCTGAACATTGGCTAATCCATTTCTGTTCAATAACGATTGACCCGGAGAGCTTTCAGCAATACCATTGGTGAGTTTCATCGAAAAATTGTCTCCTTCCATCCTTATATCCATATTTATCCAGAACTGTTCTGTCATTTGACTGCTGTGTTTGAAGCTATTTTCAATAAAAGGTAGTAATAAAAAGGGTGCAATCGTTTTGCCCGTTAAATCCCCTTTTACATTTACCTCTATTTCAAGTTCATCATTATGCCTTATGTTTTCCAATTGCATATATTCTTTCATCATGGCAATTTCCTTTTCCAGGGGCACCAATGGATTGTCACAGTCATACAGCATATAACTTAACAAATCCGACAGTTTTAATAACATGCCGGAAGTTCGGGGTGAAGATGATTCGGCATGTGTGTAAATATTATTCAGCGTTTTAAAAAGAAAATCAGGATGAACCTGGGCTTTTAATAATTGCAGCTCTGCATTTATTTTTTCTTTTTCCAGTCGTTGACTTTCTTTTTGTTTCAGCCACCAGTATTTTAAATATTTAATAATTGCCGCGGCTGCCGCTACTTTGGCAAAATTCATCAAGCCAAGATTGAGGGCCGGCCAGAAACGTTTTACTGAATAGTTTGTTTTAGATGAACCAGAAGTAGAATCAATAAATAAAAATACATTCCAAAATAAAAAGTAGGTGGCTGCATACAGAAAACCGCAAAGCAATATGAAGTATGCTGTCGCTTTTAACCATTTTCTTTTAATAATTTCCGGAAGGATAAAATAGATCAATGGATAGCATGCAAGGGCATACAAGAGTACCAGTAAAGATGTTTTCAAAAGAAGATGGTCTCCGGGGACAAGGTTAAATGGATTGACCTTGTTGCCAGCTAATGTTGGATTGGGGAACAGGATGAAGGAACAAAGAAAAAACGACCACCATGCCGTCCAAAATACAAAATGGCGCAACAGCTTATGCTTCCTTTGTTCAGAAAATATAAATTCATGCCATTGCATATTCATTCAATGGTTTAATTTCATCCTCCATTGTTGTGTGTTCTTTTACGTCATGCAGTTGCACAATGAGATAAACAGCAAAACTGCCAGGTTCAGAAACTATGTCGAGTTCATGCGTTCCGGGATAAAGCAATGCCAGTCTTTTCCGGACATTTTTTAAACCAATATTTCCCTGCCTGCCTGCCTGTCCGGTAGGCAGGTTCGGCAGGCAAGCTTTTGATATTGCAGGCTCGTTAGGCGGAGGTTTACTGTTCCTGATAGTGAAATGAAGCCTGTTATTTTCAATATAGATATAAAGCTTTACCCAGGGTTCTGTGATCATCTTACTGGCGCCATGCTTAAAACTATTTTCCACAAAGGGTATAAGCAGGAGAGGAGCTATCATTTTGTTATCATGATCATCTTCTATATCAATTGTCATTTGCATCTGTTCTGCATATCTTATTTTTTCCAGGGCCATATAATCACGGATCATTTTTATTTCTTTTTCAAGCGGCACCAATGGCTTGTCACATTCATTCAGAATATAATGCAGCATGCCTGAAAGTTTTTTGATCATCACGGGCGCCTGGGTTGAATTGGTAAGGGCAAAGTAATAGATATTGTTGAGTGTATTGAATAAAAAATGAGGATGTACCTGGGCTTTTAATAATTGTAATTCGGCTTTTGTTTTTTCTTTTCCCAGCAATTCGGTTTCTTTTTCCTTTTGCCACCATCTTTTCACAAATTTGATCATAAGGGCAAAGCCGAGGACGATAGGCAGGCTGCTGAGATGATCACGTAAAGCAGGTTTTAGATTCAATTTAAAAGACCAGTCAAGGAGGGCTGGGTTGCGGATTCCTTGAAGGTGGTTAGCAATGACACTGAAATATTTAGATCCGGCAGCTACGAAATAAAAAATAATCAATACAGAGACTGTGATGGCTCCGGCAAGAAAAGGATTTTTTCTATTATAAAAGTAATTTGGTAACAACCAATATATCAACACATAGGTGAGTGCAATCTGCGGAACTACTGTTGCTAGAAAGGAATTAACGATGAGTGATTTAATAAAAAGTAACGGGAACCCGAATTCCTTCATGATTTTATTACCGGGATTGATAGGGCCCCATCCTTTAAATAAATGAGTTGGCAAATGAAAAAGAATATTATAGGCCAGGCACCATACAATCCAGAAAGCAATATGCCTCGCCAGGCGGTGCCGGCGCTGATCGGAAAATATGAAATCATGCCATTGCATATTCATTCAATGGTTTTATTTCATCTTTTTTTGTTGTGTGATCTTTTATGTAATCCAGTTGCAGGCTGAGGTAAACAGCATAGCTTTCTGATTCGGAAACTATGTTGAGTTCATGCCTTCCGGGATAAAGTAATTCCAATCTTTTTTTCACGTTTTTTAAACCAATATTTCCCTGCCCGACTGGCAGGCGGGCATTTCTTGCTCTCAACTCAGCACTCAAAGGTTTACTGTTTATGATACTAAAATACAGCCTGTTATTGTCAATAGCTAAACTGAGTTTTATCCATGGTTTCGTAATCATTTTACTTGCGCCATGTTTAAAACTATTTTCAACAAATGGTATAAGGAGAAGAGGAGCTATCATCTTGTTATCATGATCATCTTCTATATCAATTGTCATTTGCATCTGTTCTGCATATCTTATTTTTTCCAGGGCCATATAATCACGGATCATTTTGATTTCTTTTTCAAGCGGCACCAATGGCTGGTCACATTCATTCAGAATGTAATGAAGCATGCCGGATAGTTTTTTGATCATTACCGGGGCCTGGGTTGAATTGGTGAGGGTAAAAAAATAGATATTGTTGAGTGTATTGAATAAAAAATGAGGATGTACCTGGGCTTTTAATAATTGTAATTCGGCTTTTGTTTTTTCCTTAGCTAACAATTCGGTTTCTTTTTGTTTTTGCCACCATCTCTTAACAAGTTTGATCATAAAGGCAAAGCCGAGGATTATAGGCAGGCTGCTGACCTGACTAAGTATAGCAGGTCTTAGATTCAATTTAAAAGACCAGGTACTGCCGTCTGTTATTTTGGTTGTTCCTGCAATTTCGTCATAAATGACCACGAAATATAGGAACACGGCAGCTACAAAATAAAAAATAAGCAATACACAGATTGTAATGGCTCCGGCAAGAAAAGGGTTTTTTCTTTTAAAATAATAGTTGGGCAGCAACCAGTATATCAAAACATAGGTGAGTGCAATCTGCGGAACTACTACTGCTAAAAAGGAATTAACGATAAGTGTTTTAATAAAAAATAACGGCAACCCCAATTCCAGCAGGTTTTTGTTGTGGTTATTGGGACCCCATCCTTTAAATACGTTATTTGGAAAATGAAAAAGAATATTAAAGGCCAGGCACCATACAAGCCAGAAAGCAATATGCCTCGCCAGGCGGTGCCGGCGCTGATCGGAGAATATGAAATCATGTTTTGTCAGGGGCCTGGTTGTCTTATAAATTTAAACAATCCCTTCTGTAAATAGCCTGTTGGTCAAAAGAATATTAGACATCCTCATTGTTCTCTACGATGAAAACCGTTCGTCGTCGCCGTCCGGTTTAGATATTGGCTTGCCCGGGTTGTGACATTGCCCCTTTACGGTTTGACGAGATAGAGAATAATGGGAGCAGCAGGTTTATAAATTCGGTATGCAATTATTTTTCATCATTAAATTAAACCTGCATGAAACCACTAAACCAAATCCTCTTCAATCAGGGATGGGTATTGGCCATCCTGTTTACACTTGCATTTTCTGCCTGTAGAAAATCAATTGATGTGCCTGCCAGGACTAACGATCAGTCCTTAAGTGCCGAAGAGGAAGATGGACACCTGCAGCAAACCAAAACCTTGCTGGTTACGGGCCTGGAGGAACTCCAGGGCAGTACTGTCGGCCCTGACAGGGCGTTGTACGTCACCGCACCGCTCGCCGGCAGCATCTGGCGCATAAACCCGAAGACCGGTGCCTTGACGCTCTTCACCACCGGATTGCCGAGGCGCAACCCAGACCCCTACTTCCAGGGTGCTGGAGTGATCGATGTCGCCTTCCGCGGCGGGACTGCATATGCATTGGTTACCGGTGTTGGGACGGATCTCGGTGGTCAAGACATCGTAGGCATATACCGGGTGGACGGCCCGGATAGTTATACCATCATGGCGGATCTCGGCGCATGGTCCTTGGCCCATCCACCGGTGCCGGACTTCTTCGTGCCCACCGGCTTCCAGTACGCGTTCGAATCCTACCGCGACGGTTTCATTGTCACTGATGGGCATCATAACCGCATACTTTATGTCACCCTCGACGGCGAGATCACTGAGGTGATCGCCTTCGCGAATGTCGTGCCGACCGGGCTGGCTTTGCGAGGCAACACGATCTACTTCACCCTGGCCGGTCCCATTCCTCACCTGCCTGAGACTGCCAAGCTCATGTCCCTCTCGCCAAAGCCGCCCATCGCCACCGAAGTGGCCTCAGCCGCCGGGTTGGGTGTTGGGTTATTCGTTGACGTGGAATTTGGCAGGGGAAACACACTCTATACCCTCGCGCAGGGCATCTGGGATGGTCCCTATGAAGGGGCACCGGCGCTACCAAACACCGGCGCATTCCTGAAGCTCAAACCGAATGGCACCTTCGGCGTTATCGCAGACGGCCTGAACCAGCCCACCTCGATGGAGCTCATCGGCAACAACGCCTACGTGGTTAGCCTCGCCGGAGAGGTTTGGGAGATCAAAAACCTTTAAGGTCCGCCCTTCGCCTGGGCTCGTGTTTGTAAGAAATAAAATGAATGCAATTCTGCAATCAATAAAATAAGACGATTAGAAGTATTTATAGTTGCAATTATATAGGCGGCCATTATTTGCAGGACACGCAATAAGATTTCATTCCAAAGAACTAAAAAATATTGCGGGTCGTTCCTGTCCCCTTTAAAAACATCACTCATATCATGTAAACTACTTTTTGGTTTGCAACAGTCATTTATTATTCATTATAAAAAAACAGGAATCGGTTATGAAACACAAAACATTTATTTATTTGAGCTTTTTCCTCTCTGTTATCCTCTTCGCTTGCAGCAAAGACAACAATCCTCCGTCACAGCAGGAGATTCAACCCGAAGAGCAAATTACTGCAAACAATAGCGTAGGAGCAACGCAGATATCGGGGATCGGCTTTTATGCCACTGTCGGTGAATGTGATTATGAAAGCCAGGGCGCTGTTTATGCCATCAGAATGACGGGAGATCTTGAAGGTTGCCTCTATGCATTTATTGACGATTTCGAATGTTCCCCGAGCGGCACATACCGCGAAGTGGGCAGAGAATACTTCGTGGGTACTTACAATGGACAACCCGGCACTTTTAGGACTACTTACAAATTTGAGGCGAAGTATGAAGACTGCGAGGGAGGCCCTTTGGGCGCAGAAATTTTTGGACGTTGTCAACACCCCATTGTAGCGGGTAGTGGTACAGGTGTTTTCAATGGAGTTAGTGGACAACTGAATTTTAAAGATGACATCCAAGCAGGAAACTTTCCATATAGAGGTCGCCTGCAGTTTTAAGATAATACTCCTACTGAGTTTATCGGCAAACAACGGGCAATTTCCTGTTAAGCTCCGGTTAGCATGGGTACAAGCCATCGATATTAGGGAGCAGCTAATTAGTTAACCCATATAAATTATGCACCCACATCATTTGACATCCGCTACAAGAAATGGGAGGGGCTTGTTAAAAACAGCTTTTAGCCTGCCCAATTTTACAAGGATTACCCTCTCTTTATTGTTTACTTTTTTTATCACTCATCTCTATTGCCAGGCGCCTCCTATTCAATGGCAAAAAGCTATGGGCGGCTCGGGCTATGAAGGGGCAAGCTCAATACAACAAACCACAGACGGTGGTTATATTGTTGCAGGGATTACTGGTTCAAATGACGGAGATGTATCCGGCAGTCATGGTGTATGGGACTACTGGATCGTGAAATTAGCTGCAACTGGTAATATACAGTGGCAACGATGCCTGGGCGGCTCGGGCCAGGATTATGCATCATCAATAGAACAAACCACAGACGGTGGTTATATTGTTGCAGGATCTTCTTATTCAAATGACGGGGATGTATCCGGCAATCATGGTGTTTCGGATGCTTGGATCGTGAAATTAGCTGCATCTGGTAATATACAGTGGCAAAGATGCCTGGGCGGCTCGGACGTTGAGGGTGCATACTCAATAGAACAAACCACAGACGGTGGTTATATTGTTTCAGGGTCTACTTCGTCAAATGACGGGGATGTATCCGGCAATCATGGTGTTTCGGAAGCCTGGATCGTGAAATTAGATGCAACTGGTAATATACAGTGGCAACGATGCCTGGGCGGCTCGGGCGATGAGGGCGCATACTCAATAGAACAAACCACAGACGGTGGTTATATTGTTTCAGGGTCTACTTCGTCAAATGACGGGGATGTATCCGGC
>DASUMO010000044.1:0-4234 GCA_036277695.1 Chitinophagaceae bacterium | reverse complement strand
CATCGTGAAAAAGCTCCTGGTAGCCATATTAGCCCTGGTTTATTTAAGCAGCTCCGCCGGTGCTACACTTCACCTGCATTACTGCATGGGAAAGCTGGCCGATTGGGGACTGGGGCAAAATCATTCCAAAACCTGCGGCGGTTGCGGGATGGAGAAAACGGATGAAAATGATAAAGGCTGCTGCAAAGATGAACTCAAGTTTATTAAAAATACCAGCGACCAAAAGGCGCCCGAAGGAACTTCACTGTTGCTTCAGTCAATCTCGGTCGAGCAACCTGTTTCTTTTTTTGAAATACCGGGTAATCAGTACTCTTCTGTAACAGAGGATTACCCCATTAGCCATGCTCCTCCCCTAACTGATGATATAGCGGTCTATCTCCGCAATTGCGTTTTCCTTATTTGAAGATTCACTTCCTGGTTAAACCTGGCAATTATTATTGCCGGGTCATTGGCATTTCCAGGTGAATAGTTTTCTATAATTCCTTAATAGTTAAAATTTTAATCATGAAAACAATAAAAATTCTGGTGATGGCAGTACTAACCATCCTCTCTGTTTCAGTTCTGGCCCAGGACAGCACGAAACAAAAAATAAAGGCTGCTAAACAAAAAACAGAAAAGGTAACATACAGTTGTCCCATGCACCCCGATATCTCCAGTGCTAAAGCCGGAACCTGCACAAAATGCGGTATGGATCTTACCCGCAGTCCCAAAGAAAAAATGAAGATGGAGATAATGAAACAATACTCCTGCCCCATGCATCCCGAAGTAACAAGTGACAAGCCCGGCAGTTGTTCTAAATGTGGCATGGCCATGAACCGTTCTCCCAAAGAAAAAATGAAAATGGAAGTTATGAAAACCTATAACTGCCCCATGCATCCCGACGAAACCAGTGATAAAGCAGGGAAATGTGCTAAATGTGGTATGGACCTGAAGGCGACTGAAAAATCGGTAAAATCATACTCCTGCCCTATGCACCCGGATATTAGTAGCGACAAAGCTGGAAAATGTACTAAATGCGGGATGGACCTGGTTGTCTCGCCCAAGGAAAAAATGAAAATGGAGGTAATGAAAGTTTATACCTGCCCCATGCACCCCGATGTTAGTAGCGATAAACCCGGAAAATGCAGCAAATGCAATATGGATTTGAAAGAAAAAAAGGAAACACCCGGTAACCACCAACATTAACCAGGGCCTGCCATGAAGTGATTAATAATTTTTAAAATGAGATCATGGTTGAAAAATTAATTACACTGGCTTTACGCAACAGGCTTATTGTCCTGATGTTGGCGGGCGGCCTGTTTGCATACGGCATTTACTCCATCAACAAAAACCCGATTGATGCCATCCCTGATTTGAGTGAGAACCAGGTCATTGTTTTTACAGAATGGATGGGACGAAGCCCGCAGGTAATAGAAGACCAGGTTACCTACCCCCTGGTGAGCAACCTGCAGGGCATTCCTAAAATCAAAAACATCCGTGGTTCTTCCATGTTCGGGATGAGTTTCGTGTACGTGATTTTTGAGGACAAAGTAGATATCTATTGGGCCCGGACAAGGGTATTGGAACGACTCAATTTTGCCCAGCGTTTATTACCACAGGGAGTAACACCTACATTAGGACCTGATGGCACAGGTGTGGGGCATATTTTCTGGTATCACCTGGATGCCCCCAACATGGACCTGGGTGAGCAAAGGGCTTTACAGGACTGGTATATAAAGTTTGCTTTGCAAACAGTGCCGGGCGTGGCTGAAGTCGCTTCCTTTGGCGGATTCGAAAAACAATACCAACTGGTCGTTGACCCGGTCAAACTTCAGTTCTACAATATCTCGCTGATGGATGTGATGAATGCCGTGAAGTCCAACAACAATGATGTGGGTGGCCGGAAGTTTGAAATGGCGGATATGGCTTATATCATCCGCGGCTTAGGTTATATCAGGAATAAAGAAGATGTAGAAAATATCGCGTTAACCCATTCTAATGGCATACCGGTAAGAGTTAAAGATATCGGGTCGGTCCAGATGGGAGGCGACCTGAGGCTGGGAATCTTTGATATGGATGGGAAAGGCGAAGTGGTAGGAGGCATCGTGGTGATGCGCTATAACGAAAACGCCAACAAAGTGATCCAGGCGGTAAAGGCAAAAATGGCGGAGGTTGAAAAAGGCCTGCCGCAAGGAGTGGTCTTTAAAACTTCTTATGACCGTAGCACGCTGATACAGCAGGCTGTGGAATCCGTAAAAGGCACTTTAATAGAGGAAATGATTGCCGTTTCTATTGTTGTGTTCATTTTCCTTTTTCACTGGCGTAGCGCGGCCATCATCCTTATTCAACTGCCCATTTCAGTAGCCGCGGGCTTCATCTTCCTGGAATTATTTGGGATTTCTTCCAATATCATGTCATTGACCGGCATCGCACTGGCCATCGGTGTAGTGGTGGATGATGGCATAGTGATGGTGGAAAATGCCTACCGGCATATCAGCGAAGCCCAGATTGAAAAAACAAGATCACCTGACAAATCCTAACAATGGCAAACTGGTTTAAACGACATAAAGATCCGTTAACGGAGGATGAACGAATGACGATCATTGAAAGATCTTCCAAACAGGTTGGACCGGGTGTATTTTATTCAACCATTATTGTGGTTACTTCTTTTCTTCCCGTATTTCTTTTAACAGGCATGGAGGGAAAACTCTTCAGTCCATTAGCCTGGACCAAGACATTTATCCTGCTGGTGGATGCAATCCTGGCGATTTCCCTGACACCCGTGCTGATTTCCCTTTTTCTTAAGGGAAGAAAGTTGAAGCCGGAAAGCGCCAACCCCCTTACAAGTACACTGGAGAAGATCTATACTCCCATTTTATCCTGGTGCCTGAAATGGCGTAAAACAGTCATCGGTATTAACCTGGCGGCGCTGGCAATCGGAATTATCATGATGAGCCGGTTGGGTTCGGAATTTATGCCCCCGCTGGACGAAGGTTCCTTATTGTTCATGCCAGTAACCCTACCCGATGTCTCCAATTCCGAAGCAAAAAGATTGTTACAGGTGCAGGATAAGATTATCAAAACCGTTCCCGAGGTGGAGCATGTGTTGGGAAAAGCAGGCAGGGCCAATACCGCAACCGATAATTCCCCCATCAGCATGATTGAAACAATCATCCTGCTGAAACCAAAATCCGAATGGCGCGATGATATGACAAAAGATGGTATCATCAATGAGCTCAATTCAAAAATGCAGATCCCTGGTGTCACGAACGGTTGGACACAGCCCATCATTAACCGGATCAACATGCTTTCAACCGGGATCCGTACCGATGTGGGTGTAAAACTTTATGGGCAGCACCTCGATAGCATCTACGCTTTTGCCCAAACAATCAAAAAACAATTGGAAGGTATTGACGGAATAAAAGACTTGTATGTAGAACCGATAACGGGAGGCAAATACATTGATATTACCATTAAACGGGAAGAAATAGGCAGGTACGGTTTGAGCGTGGATGACGTGAATACAGTTATTGAGAGCGCCCTGGGTGGTATGAAGCTCACTACGACCATCGAAGGACGGCAGCGATTCTCCGTGAATGCGAGGTATGGACAGGATTTCCGCAACAATCTCGAAGCATTAAAGCGTTTACAGGTACAAACCATGTCGTTTGGTCCCGTGCCGCTGGAAGCTGTAGCTGAAATAAAACTGAGTGACGGGCCCCCGATGATCAATTCGGAAAACGCGATGCTGAGAGGGACAGTATTATTCAACGTAAGGGAGCGAGACCTGGGAAGTACGGTTAAGGAGGCACAGCAACGACTGAACGAGATGATGAGTAAGCTACCCAAAGGATATTTCATGGAATGGAGCGGCCAGTGGGAAAACCAGATAAGGGCGAACCAGACGCTCAGAATGATCCTTCCGGTAGTGCTCATTATCATTTTCATGGTATTGTATTTTACCTATCATTCGTTCAAAGAAGCCATTATTACCATGATTACAGTACCCTTTGCCCTGATAGGCGGTGTTTTCATGGTGTATTTCTATGGAATCAATTTATCAGTGGCAGTGGCCGTTGGCTTTATTGCACTTTTTGGAATGGCCATTGAAACAGCCATGCTGATGACGATTTACCTGAACGAGGCCATGCAAAAAATGGTGGCCAGGTACGGTAATGATAAAGCAACACTTACTCCTGCTGTGATCAGGAAATTTGTCATGGAGGGTTCAGTAAAACGGCTCCGTCCCAAACTA
>DASUMO010000043.1:0-11880 GCA_036277695.1 Chitinophagaceae bacterium | reverse complement strand
AGTTGCACTGGATACATCCATTAATTTCCTAAAACCCGTTCATCCCGGCGACAAGTTAACGGCTGAGGCAAAAGAACTGCACCATGGAAGATCAACCGGGCTTTACCATATTACGATCACCAATCAAAACGATCATATCGTGGCACAGTTTAAAGGCCTTTGTTATAGAACAGGCAAGGAATTAATAACAGTAGAGAAAAAATAAACGGGTCTTCCCTGTAAATTTTAATTAGCCATACTTACTCTAAAACATGATTTACGAATTCAATGGATATCAACCGGTGGTACATGAATCTTCCTTTGTCCATCCGCTGGCTGCTGTAACCGGGGATGTGATCATTGGCAAAGATTGTTATATAGGCCCTGGGGCTGCACTTCGTGGTGATTGGGGCCGGATCATTCTTGAAGATGGATGTAATGTGCAGGAAAACTGCATCCTGCATATGTTCCCGGGAGTAACGGTACAATTGAAAGAAGGCGCACATATAGGTCACGGCGCCATTGTGCATGGGGCAACGATCGGGAAAAACTGCCTGGTGGGAATGAACGCAGTGATCATGGATAATGTGGACCTGGGGGATGAATGTATTGTAGGCGCCCTGTGTTTTATCCGGGAAGGGGAACAGTTCCCGCCGCGAAGCCTGGTAGTGGGAAACCCCGCACGGATCATTAAATCAGTCAGTGATGAAATGCTGGCCTGGAAAACAGAAGGAACAAAAATATACCAGCAACTTCCCGCCCAATGCCTTGAAACCCTTCGGCCCTGTGAACCCTTACGTAAAATTCCGATAGACCGCCCTTCCCATGACGAAACATACAAACCGTTCAAAAAATAAATCCTTCTTTTCAAAAAAATAATGCATCCCTGCCCTGCCGAAAAAAGAATAGTCGTAACTTAATAGTCCTTTTCGAATCAAAACCTTAAATCTCCTGTGTATGAGAAAAAGTTTACTTTTTTCCTCGATTTTGTTGGGAACCCTTTCCATGACAACCCTGGTCCAGGGCCAGTATGACCGTTTTGCCTATGCTATTACGGATATTCAAAAAGAAGGTGTTAATTGGGCTTACCTCAGAAAACTGGACCTAAAGTCCGGCCAGTTTACGGATATCCTGCTCAATGGTATGGAGCAAAAACAAGTAGTCTATGATGCCGCCACCAAACAAGAGATTACTTCCTTTGGCAACGAAGTAAACCGGGGTTATAGCATGCAGCCTGCTTTCAGCAGCGGCGTGGCCGCTATGGCCTATGATAAAAAGAACAACCGCCTCTGGTACACCCCCATGTTTATCGACCAGTTAAGATACGTGGATCTGCGCACCATGAAAGTGTATTATGTGACTTCCCAGGGCTTCACCGGCGTGGCACAGAAATCGGCCGACCAGGGAAATATTATCACCCGCATGACGATCGCCAACGATGGGAATGGTTATGCAATGACCAATGACGGGGCGCACCTCATTCGTTTCAGCACCGGCAAAAATATTACAATTACCGATTTAGGCCGGGTCGCAGACAACCCCGAAAACAATACGGTTTCCATCCATAGTTCCTGCAGCAGCTATGGCGGCGATATGATTGCTGACAATAGCGGAAACCTTTACATTTTTTCAGCCTCCAATTATGTCTTTAAAGTCAATATCGAAAATAAGGTAGTCACTCACCTGGGTCGTATTACAGGTTTCCTTGAACCCAATTTCACGACGAATGGAGCCATTGTTACACCCGATAACAAGATCCTGCTTGGCAGTGCTGTCAGCGTTGGCAACTATTATACGGTGGATGCTAAAAGCTGGATTGCCACACCTTATAAACTGGCTGATAACTGGCGTAGCTCCGACCTGGCCAATAGCAATGTGCTGAACACAAGACCTAAAACACCAGTAGCTGAAATAGCCAGCCGCATTATTCCCAATCTGCCGGATAATGATACAAAACTGGTGCAGGTATTCCCTAATCCTGTTACACATGACCAGTTCGCTATCCAGTTCACCAAACTGGAAGCCGGTAATTATACCATCCAGGTTACTGATGTAATGGGAAGGCAGGTGTTGCAGCGCAATGTGAATGTGAGTAGTGAAGACCAGACCGAAACCATACGCCTGAATCCTGCTTCAGCCCGGGGTTTTTACCTGGTCAATATTATGAATAAGGACAATAAATCGGTATTCAGCAAAAAACTCGTTGTTCAATAAGAAATTACCTATGGTAAATGAAAAAAGGTCCCGCTGTTGCGGGACTTTTTATTGATTGGTCTGACCGTCCCGGGTCTGACCAATCAATATTCTTCCTCTTCCTTACTACCTCGGATCCTTCCAGACAAGTTTTACATGTTTTGCATTTTGATCAAAGTCAGTGCAGGCACCATCCCCTTTACCAGTAATGCCGCCGGTAGGTGCGCAAACATAATTACACTGTTCATCAAGCAAGGAATTAAACTGGTCGCAACAATCGCTGCTGAAAAGAAAAACTCTTTTCCCGTTATACACATATTCATCTATCTGCGCCGGTGGATTAAAGCGGGGAAGGAGTTTTAACGAATCTATTTTTTGTTGCACACAGGGGGGAATGCCGCCGATTTGCTTTTTATTCTTACAGGTTTCCGAAAGCATGGCTGAAAAGGCCATTAGCAATATTACCGGCTTCATAGTAAAAGGTTTAACTGATCGAATATATTTGCAGGGCAAAGCAAAAATAAAGTATTGGAAAAAAGCAATTTTGTTGACCAAATAAGAATCTTTTGCCGCAGTGGTCATGGTGGAGCGGGCAGCCGGCATTTTATGCGGAATAAGTTTACCGCCATGGGAGGACCCGATGGAGGTGATGGAGGTAGAGGTGGGCATATCATCCTGAAAGGCAATAAAAATCTCTGGACCCTGCTTCATTTGCGTTATTATAAAAACGTTTTGGCCGAAAACGGGGAAGGAGGAAGCGGGAATAACAAAACTGGTCGTTTCGGGAAAGATATTATTATAGAAGTGCCCCTGGGCACCATTGCCCGGGATGAAGAAAGTGGGAAACAGGAAGTGGAGATCCTGGAGGACGGGCAGGAAGTGGTTTGGATAGAGGGTGGTAAGGGTGGCCTGGGTAACTCTCATTTCGCTACCCCCACCAACCAGGCTCCCGAATATGCTCAACCCGGTTTGCCCGGCAAAGAAGGATGGAAAGTACTGGAATTGAAAGTCCTGGCTGACGTCGGATTGGTCGGCTTTCCCAATGCCGGTAAATCCACCTTATTATCCGTGATCACAGCGGCCAAACCCAAGATCGCCGCTTACGCCTTTACTACCCTGGTACCCAACCTGGGAATGGTGGAGTACCGCGATGGAAAAAGTTTTTGCATCGCAGATCTGCCGGGCATCATCGAAGGTGCTGCCGAAGGCCGTGGCCTGGGTCATCGTTTTCTGCGGCATATCGAACGGAACTCAGTTCTCCTATTCCTCTTGCCTGCCGACAGTTCCGACCATAGAAAAGAATTTGACATACTCGTCAGCGAACTGGAACAATATAATCCCGAATTATTGCACAAGCAATTTGTCATCGCCATCAGTAAAAGCGATATGCTGGATGATGAATTGAAAGCCGCCATTGAAAAGGATTTACCGCCGGGTATCCCTCACCTGTTTATTTCTTCCCTCACCAATAAAGGCCTGGTTGAATTAAAGGATATGCTCTGGAAAATATTAAATGAACCAGTGGCAGAGGTGAACAAATAGATTGACCTAATAAACTCTTCCTACTGTATCGCAGGCAGCTTTTAGCAATGACTTGTCATCAGGGGCATCCTGCCATTTCTCCCACATCATAACGCCATTCGCCAGGTCTTTGGCCAGTTTGGCCTTCCGTTTTACAGTATACTGTCCATTATAATAAATTGTATAATCGGTGAATCCTCCCGCTGTCACCGTAGCTGAATCATAAAGTGGGTTGCCTCCCTGTGCCAGGATCGTTTTATAGGTCAGCACCGTACCGGTTTGGGTGATTCCCGAAGGCCGGCCATAAGCTGGTAAACCCAGTACGCATTTCGAAGCCGGCATGGAGCGGGTGTTCAACCAATAATTCAAACAGGTTTGCGCAAGCGTGTAATCACTGTGATGCCGATAGGGCGCCGAAGTGCTGAAATCATCGTAGGCCATGATATTGAAGAAATCGACATAGCCGAATAATTCATTCCTGATTGCATCCCGGATACCGCCTGCATATTTACCGGCTGTTATCGCTGCCGACAAATAATATTTGGCATCGCGATGCAGGGAATCGGATAGTTCATTCATCAACAGTGTAAATGTTCCATCGGTTCCGTCTGAGGTAGTTGGAAATTCCCAGTCAATATCCACGCCGTCAAAATTATACTGCCTCAGTTTTGTCATAACATCTTTAACGAAATTATTCCGACCCGTGGGCGTAGCCGCCATAGCTTTGAAATTCGATTTACCATCCCCGCTCCCGTCGTTGATACTTACAAATACTTTGGCATTGTTGGCCCGGGCCTTTGTAATCACGGCTGAGAGTGTTGAAGGACTATTCACTGTCAGCAGCCCATTGGGTCCCACGGAAAAAAAAGCATAATTGACCACATTGGTCATCCTGAATTTCACATCAGGGACATCAGCCGGGTTACGGTAGGAGGGAAAATACCCGACTACATAATATCCAAAACCCGGCGGTGCCTGGATCATGATGTTTGTAAAGGAACTCAGGTTTCCCGAACAATTCATGGCTGTACCGCTGGCATTTTTAGGCTGCACATACCAGTAATAAGTAATATTGGGTGTTGCAGGGATCGTATGGGTATAACTGGTCCCGGTAAGATTAGAAGCTATCAGAGTTGCAGAAGCCAGGCTGGTACCCAGGTAGAGATCATAACTGCTGGCATTGGATGCAACGCTCCAGGAAATATTAACGGATGTGCTGTTGACTATAAACGAGCCCGTAGCTGGTGAAATGGCTGTGGCACAACCCGGCACAGGTGGCGGTGGAGGCGGATTGGTGCTGTCTTTTTTACTACAGGATTCAAAAAGGCTAATGAAAATGATCAATAAAAAAACAATCGTCAATAAAGAAAACCGCATAAGCAAGATGTTTCGGCTTCAAAATACTTATTTGGAACGGAATTGATAAAACAGAAGCCCTGAGAATTTGAATAAAGTTCCCGCAAAAAAACGCAAGGGTTGCTCAATATAAGCCTATAACTTTACTGAGCTCTCCCTTTTTAACCTTTGGCAACACTTGATTTTTATAGTAGGTTTGTCATCCAAAAATTTTCATATGAAGAAACTCTTATTAACCATTGTACTTTCTGTTTCGCTGCTCCTTAAGGCACTGGCGGAAGAAGGTATGTGGTTGCCCCTGTTATTAGGCCAGCAGGTATACAATGACATGGTAAAAAAAGGACTCAAAATGACCGCTGAACAGCTTTATAGCGTGAACAAGGCTTCGCTGAAAGATGCCATTATCATTTTCGGCGGCGGTTGTACAGGTGAGATCGTAAGCGCCGAAGGCCTGATCTTTACCAATCATCACTGCGGTTATGATGCTATTGCCAATGCGAGCACCATGGATCATAATTACCTGAGAGATGGCTTTTATGCAAGAAACAAGGCAGAAGAAATCCCTACTACCCTTTCCGTTCAATTTTTGTTGCGTATTGAAGATGTGACCAGCCTGGTTTTAGATTCTTTAAAAGGATTGAGTGGAGCAGAACGGGTGCAAAGGCAAGGCGCGATAATGGCCAATATCAATAGAAGAATGAGCGATGCTTCCCAGAATATTGAAACAAGAGTTAATGCCCTGTTCAAAGGAAACCAGTTCCTGGCATTTGTTTACCAACGGTATACAGATATCCGCCTGGTTGGCACACCGCCTGAAAGTGTAGGTAAGTTTGGAGGTGATACGGATAACTGGGAATGGCCGCGTCATACGGGTGATTTTTCTATTTTCCGGGTCTATGCCGATGCCACAGGTAAACCCGCCAGGTATGCCGAAAGCAATAAACCTTTAAAACCAAAATGGTATTTACCGGTATCAATAAAGCCTTTAAAAGATGGTGATTTTGCTATGCTCTGGGGCTACCCGGGTGGCACCAACCGCTATGAAAGTTCCTATGGTATCAAACTGGCAACGGATATTAACAACCCTACCCTCGTCAAACTCAGGGATGTAAGATTGAAGTATATGTTCGAGGAAATGAAAAAAGATCCGGCCGTTAAACTGCAACTCTCCTCTTCCTTTGCCGGCATCGCCAATTACTGGAAATTCTATGACGGCGAAACAAAACAATTAATTAAATATGATATACTGGGGCAAAAGAAAAAAACAGAAGAAAAGTTTAATAGCTGGGCGAAAGGAAAAGCGGAATATGAGAACATTTTTACAGACTGGGGCAAGACCTACGATGCGTGGAGGCCTTATGCCGAGCACCGGCAATATATAAATGAAGGAATAATGGGTTCACCCCTGATCGCATTTGCAGCTTCCTTATTACAGGTTGAGGCGGCGCTGGTAAAAACAGGTTCCACCCAGGCCGATGTGAAAAATGCCGTGGAAGCCGCCAGCCGGCGCAGAAGCGCCTTCCTGGAAGAAGAAAATAAAGTCTCTGATCAGAATATCGTGGCTGCCGTTACGCGTATGTTTTATGAAGATGTAGCGAAAGAGCAGCATCCCATCGGTTTTTATGGAAATCTCAAAAACACCTATGGCGCCCTGGATGATGAGGCTACTTATAAAAAATATGCTGCTGATATCTTTAGCAAGACGATGATTTTCGATGAGGCCCGCTGGAATGCTTTTGCGGCTAAACCGGATGCCAATCTGCTGCAGTCCGACCCCGCCTTTGCGCATGCCAGTGCTTTTGTGACCAATTACAATAGCAAATACCTTCCTTATTTCCAGCAATTCACAGCCAATAACGCGGAGTATGGCCGGCTCTATTTGAAAGCTATTATGGAAATGGATCCGGCAAAAGCCAAAAAAATGTATCCCGATGCCACTTTTACTATGCGGGTAAGTTATGGCAATGTAAAATCATACCGCCCCCGGGATGCTGTTTTTTATGATTATGTTACGACGTCCAAAGGATTATTAGAAAAATATAAACCCGGGGATTATGAATTTGATCTCCCGGCCCGCCAGATCGAATTATTGAAGAAAAAAGATTTTGGTCAATACATGGATCCTACCCGTAAGGACCTGGTCATTGGATTTATCACGACCAATGATATTACCGGGGGAAATTCCGGTTCACCGGTATTGAATAACAAAGGTGAGCTCATTGGCCTGGCCTTCGATGGCAACTATGAAGCACTGAGCCATAAACTGGCTTTTGACAAGGACCTGAACCGGACCATCAATGTGGATATACGCTATGTATTATGGTGTATTGATAAATTGGGAGGAGCCAGCCATATCATCAAGGAATTAAAACTGATGAAATAAAACCAACTGCTTTTTAGAAAGCCATTCCAGACCAGGGATGGCTTTTTTATTTTCAAGGGCTCCTGCAATTTGTATAGGGAAATCGGACAGATTAAATGCTTAACATTGCAGAGTTTTTGCTGTTGAATAACCGACTTATCATATCACTTTTTTGCTGGGCATTTACATGTAACGTAAAGGCCCAACCGCCCCAATTCAGTATTGCCACCGATCTTGACCTGCAAAGAAATTTCAGCAGCGGCCAAAGTTATTGGGCATTTGGACATACGATCCAGGGCCAGTTTCACCTGGCTATGAAAGATGCCGTTTATGTCTGGCTTTCTTACTATACAAATGGCAAGTTCAGGAATGAAGTGGTCGCTACTGCCAAATCACCCCTTACCAGCCCCCAACAATTACGTTATACCAACCAGGCAAAAATGGGTACCCGGCAATTTTCTATCGGCTGGAAAAAATGGCTGAAAGGTGTTTACAATGCGGAATCGTCCTGGAACCTTTATAGCTATGCAGGTTTTGGACTGTTGTTTGGGAATGTCGTTAACACTCATTCCATCCCGATTGACACCATGGACTATCTTGTGCCAGTTCGCAGCGGGGAGGGTAAATTCAAACGGCTTACGGCGGACCTGGGCCTGGGCATTGAGATCCCCCTGGGAGCGGAAATCTATTTGTATACGGAAGCAAGGACCTGGTTGCCGGTCTCAGACTATCCCAGCAAATATCTTTTTAAAAATGAGAACGCGCCGGTCTATGGATTCTTCAATGCCGGGATAAGGATCTTATTTTAGAGATTAATACTTCACATCAAATCGTCCATCCGTTACCGATAAAGGTTGGGGATCATTGTAGAGATTGATCGCGCTGAACTGGAAAGTACCGGATACAAAACGACTCACTGTATCAATTTTTGTAATCGTTACCGAACCGGTATACTGCGGGCTTGTCACCCATTCATTCACCGGGTTGATATTCCGTTTTACAAAATAAGCATAGCTGTTCGAGATACCGGAGCGCTCCATGTTCAGCAGGTAGGTGCCGGGAGCTGTAACGCTTTTAATGTAAATCTCGAATTCGGTCTCATTGGGGGAAGAAGCAAAATTGCGGGCGTTTATATAGAGGTTACGCTCGGGTATAAAATGGGCATCGAGAATTTCATTGGTCGGCATAATGCCAAAACCCTGGGGTACCCAGAACTGCCCGTCCACTTTGGCACCAAATGTATTGGCCCCGGTTTCCGTTGCCGGTGGCAATTCAGATACTTCTTTTTTGCAGGAAGCGAGGAATAGCAGGAGGCTGAGGGCGGTGATTAACTTTTTCATAGATATCATGATATACACCTAAACGTTTTTTCTGCTTATTTGGTATTTTTCCATCAATGATACCCGCCAAAAACTAAGCCATTTTACTGGAATAAGCCTTTATCTTTATCGTCATTAGTTTACTATGGACCAACTTATTATTGAAGAAATTTCCTTATATAAATTATTCATCCCGCTCAAAGAACCCTTTATTATTTCCCTGGGACCCATTCACAACGCGGAGAATATTATTGTCCGGGTCCGGACCAGGCAGGGGTTGACCGGTTTTGGAGAATGCAGCCCATTTATGAGTATATGCGGCGAAAGCATAGATACCTGTTTTGTTGTAGGCCAGTATTTCGCCAAATTGTTTAAGGGGAAAAACGCGCTGGCTATCGAAGAACGGATCGCTGAGATGGATGGACTGATCTATGGCAACAACAGCATCAAAAGCGCATTTGATATGGCCCTTTATGACCTGGCTGCGCAAAAGGCCGGTCTGCCGCTTTATCAATTCCTCGGTGGTGATAAGAGTAAAATTATTGTAACGGATTATACCGTTAGTATTGGCGATCCGGAAAAAATGGCGGCCGATGCGGTAAAAATTAAGAATGAAGGTTATCCGGCCATCAAGGTCAAGCTGGGCAAAGACGGACAAAAAGATGTGGTGAGAATGAAAGCTATCCGCAAGGCAGTGGGTGAAACTATACCCCTGCGGATTGATGCCAACCAGGGCTGGAGTGTGGATGAAGCCATTGAAACCCTCAACGCCCTGGGCCCGCTCAATATCCAGCATTGCGAAGAACCCATTGCCCGCTGGGATTTTATGAATCTGCCCAGGATAAAAAAAGCCAGTCCCATCCCCATCATGGCAGATGAAAGCCTGGGTGATGAACATGATGCGGAAAGACTGCTGGCTATTGATGCCTGTGATTATTTTAATATCAAACTGGGCAAAGCGGGTGGCATTTTCAAGGCCCTGAAAATCGTGGCACTGGCGAAGACAAAGTCTCTGCACATGCAGGTTGGTGCCTTTATGGAATCCCGGCTGGCGATGACTGCCTTTGCACATTTTTCTCTTTGTGATCCCCTGATCGAACATTTTGATTTTGATACCGCCCTGATGTTTAAGGAAGACCCTGTTAGCGGTGGACTGGTCTATGGAAAAAACGGTGTGATAACATTGCCGGAAAGCCCAGGGCTGGGTGCCTGTATTGAGCAGGATCGCCTCGCGCAGTTTGAATCTATTACGATTTAGTTACCCATGAAAGAAGGAACCGTTTTCAAAGCTTTTTACTCTATTGAAGAAGCCCTGGCCCTGCAGGAACTATTAAAGAATAATGGACTTTGGTCGAGGGTGGAACAAAAGCGTGTAGTGGTTGACAAAGTGATAGCCGGAACCAGTGCCGAGCCGGAACATCTCCTGCTCCTCTCCCCTTCTGATTTCAGTGCCGCTCATGCCATCATCGATAATCATATCCTTGCAAACCTGCACGAAGTTGACCCCGACTATTACCTGTTTTCTTTTTCCAATGAAGAGCTGCAGGAAATCATCGCCCGCCCCGATGAATGGAATAACCAGGATTTCCTGCTCGCAAAATATGTATTGCGTGAACGGGGGGTGCATCTTAGCGAGGACGATGTGAACCAGGCCCGGAAAAACCGTTATTATGAGTTAGCCCGTCCCGAACAAGAGAGTTCAACCTGGATCATAGCCGGATATTTCACCGCCGTATTTTTTTGCATAATCGGGTTGATTTTCGGACTCACTTTTATGAATGCCCGCAAGCTGTTACCGGATGGTTCAAGAGTGATGGCGTATAATGAAAAAACCCGCTCGCATGGCAGGAAGATCACATTCATCGCTGTTATTATGCTGATCCTCCTGATAACAGGAATTTTTACCAGGCAAATCCGTTATGGTGGCGGGTTTAATTTTTTCTGATGATTATTTTTTCCTGGCTGTCTTTTTTTTTGGAACCGGAGTATTGTCTTTCCAACGCCACAAATGCAAACAGGCATAGGTCCGGTAAGGCGCCCATTTAGACGAAATGTCTAAAAGCTGCTCCCGCAACTTCTTCTTGTCTTTAGTATCCAGCTTATACAACCTGATCATGGCATTTTGTATGCCCAGGTCATCTACTGCAAACACATCTTCACGGCCCAGGGCAAACATAAGCAGCATCTCTACGGTCCAACGCCCCACTCCTTTTATCTGGACCAGGTATTCAATCACCTCTTCGTTGTTCATTTTTTGCAGCTTTTTGGCATCCATCCCCGATTCAATTTCAAACTGCGCCACATTTTTTACATAATTAACCTTGGCATTGCTAAGACCAATACCGCGCAGGCTCTCAAATGCTGTATCGAGTATTTGCTGCGGGCTGGGCTCCTTGCCACCGTAAAGGGCCAGGAAACGATTATGAATGACCGTCGCAACCTTGGTAGACAGCTGCTGGCTCATGATAGAAGCGCAGAGGTAAGTACAAATATTTTTCCGTTTTTTCAGTTGGTGAGGCTCACCATTATCCAGCAACTTTTTCAGTTTGCGGTCCTTTGAAAGATGGGGTATATAGTGCATAAACGTGAAGTTATGTTTTAGTTTTGAGCCATGGTAAACCCGCAAAGGATTCCATTGCTGACAAAGGACGGATCACTTACTATGGCCATCCCGGGATTGGATTTGACTTTCCATTCAAGACATGGCGCAATCCGCGAATCAAAGCATGTCTTTATTGAAGCGGGTTTAAGTCCCCTGTTGCAAAAGCTGGCAGAAACCTTAGCGGTTTTTGAAATGGGTTTCGGAACAGGACTCAATGCATTGCTTACTTTAATGGAAGCGGAAAAACTCAGGCGAACTATTCACTATACCACTTTGGAACTTTATCCATTAGAAACCTGTGAGGCACTACGTCTAAATTATTGCGAGCAATTGGGAAAAATGGATCTTTTGCAATACTATAAATTGATGCACGATTGCGAATGGGATTCCAAAATTACGCTTAGTCCTTATTTTCACTTTCAAAAAATCAGGGCGGATCTCCGGGAATTTAGTTCACCAACCTTGTTTGACCTGGTCTATTATGATGCATTCGCTCCTGCAGCGCAACCTGCACTTTGGACCCCCGAAATTTTTCAAACTATATACCA